>DAICZO010000096.1 GCA_027311125.1 Acidobacteriaceae bacterium | reverse complement strand
GTTTACCGTCAGGGCCCTGGGCGGGACGCAGGGCGAAGAAGAAGCTCATCTGCTTGGAGAACTGTTTGCGACTGGCGGTGTACACGCGCTGGTAGTCAGCGTGTTTGCGCAGGCGAAGCAGCGAGTTAGGGGTATCGGTGGACATGGTGGAGGATGCTACTGAGCCAGAGGCGGGTGCAGCGACAGAGACCGACGGCGACTGGATCAAGTATAGGCTGCCGGGGTAAGCTCACGGGCCGGAGCATGCTGGAGCGATACCCGAGGGCTGTACAGACGCACAAACGCCACCGCTTGGCACTGCGGTGGCGGTGGGTTGTTGCTGAAAAGGGGGTTGGTGGTACTAGTCGCGGAAGCCTGCGGAGACGGCGATCTTGTGACGGCCCTTGGCGCGACGGCGGCTGAGTACGGCGGCGCCGGACTTGGTCTTCATGCGGGTAAGGAAGCCATGGGTCTTCGCGCGGTGGCGGCGGTTGGGCTGGAAAGTACGCTTCGGCATGTAACTGAACTCCTGAACTTAGTGCTGATGGCGGCAATCGCGAGCGGATTTGCCTATCAGTCTTCTGGGCTATAGCAACAATCCCTGAGTATACCCGAGGAAGGCTCCGGAGGCAAAGAAAAACGCAAGGGTCTGAGGGCAATTGATCTGCCAGAGAGCTTAATTTTATGTTGGCTCCGTGCAACTTTTCGAGACTTCACCGGTAATGGTGCAACTTGATTTTTCTGGTCCGATGGCATGAAAAAGGGCTGGTTTTCCGTGCTACTATCGAACCCGATTCGTAAGATGATTTTCTGCTCGTCCAGCTGTTCCGCACTCTGCATCAAGTGAAGAAACTCCTCCCCGTATTCGGCATGGTTTATCGGCCCCTGACGGAGAGAACTCTGGCAACACAGAATGATTCCCACTCGCCGCAATGGGCGAGGTTGGAAATCCATTGCTTTTACCGCTATTTTTAGCCGCGGCCGTACAAAGTGCAGGCAGTCTGGTATTTGGAACAAGGAAACACAGACAAGGAAACTAAAGAATGTCATTCGTTCCGACGGCAACCGCCGTATTGAATTATTGGGTACGCATCCTGGCTGCTCTTGAAAAAAAGATCAACCGGCAGTCGTTTGAGACGTGGCTCAAGCCGACGCGCTTCTCCCACATCGCAGGCAAGACGCTGTATGTGCGCATACCGTCAGCGGACTTTCAGCACATTGGTGATCGGTATGCCGACCTGATTCAGGAGGCGATCGACAATCTGGGGCTGGAGATTGAGACGGTAACGTTTACGACACCGCAGCAGGACCCCAGCACACCCAAGGTGCGGGAGGATGGCGGATTTGCGCCCCTGCCGAGCCATAGCCCGAACGCGCCAAAGCTGACCCGGCCGACCAGCCTGGGAGGTGGAAGCAACGCCGGAAACGGTGCTGGTAACGGACCATCTGCAGAGCAGGCGCGGTTCGATTGGAGCGCCGCCTCGCAGTTGAATCCGCGCTACCAGTTCGATGCGTTTGTGATCGGCGGCGGCAACCAGTTTGCGATGGCAGCGGCGCAGGCCGTGGCGGAGCGGCCGTCCAAGGCGTATAACCCGCTGTTTCTGTATGGCGGCGTGGGCATGGGCAAGACCCACCTGATGCATGCGATCGGCCATGACGTAAAGCGTCGCCAGCCCCATGCCTCGATCAGCTATGTGAGCGGCGAGAAGTTTACGAACGAGATGATCAACTCGGTTCGGTACGACAAGATGACCAGCTTCCGGGACAAGTTCCGGAACGTGGATGTGCTGCTGATTGACGACATCCAGTTTCTGGCCGGCAAGGAGCGCACGCAGGAGGAGTTCTTCCACACGTTCAATGCGCTGCACGAGAGCATGAAGCAGATCGTGATTGCCAGCGACCGGCCTCCGAAAGAGCTGGCGGACTTTGAAGACCGGCTGCGGTCGCGGTTCGAGTGGGGCTTGATTGCAGACATTCAGCCACCGGATCTGGAGACCAAGGTCGCGATTCTGCAGAAGAAGGCCGAGAGCGAGCAGACCCAGTTGCCGACGGATGTGGCGCTGTTTATCGCGAGCAATGTGCGGACCAATGTGCGCGAGCTGGAAGGCGCACTGGTGCGGCTGATCGCCTGGTGCAGCATGCATGGCGTGGAGATCACGCTGGCGGTGACGCAACAGTGTCTGAAGCAGTTCATCGATACACAGGTGCGCAAGATCACCATCGAGACCATTCAGCGGACGGTGGCGGAGCAGTTTGGCATGCGCGTGGCGGAGTTGAAGCAGAAGAACAACTCGCGGCAGATCGTGGTTCCACGGCAGATTGCGATGTATCTGGCGAAGCAGTTGACGGAGGCAAGCCTGCCGGAGATTGGACGTCAGTTCGGCGGCAAGCACCATACGACGGTGATGCACTCCATCTCGAAGATCGATGAGCACCGGCGCACGGACAAGGACCTGAACCGCACCATCAACAAACTGATGGAGACGCTGAGCTAAACACTGGCAGCAAAGGAAGGACCCGAGTGCAGCAGGGCTGGCAGAGCGAATGCCGACCTGCTGCACTATTTTCTTGTGTTCTTGCGGGCGATGCTTTAAGACCTTGAGATGACTGCAAATCGAGTGCATCGCGAGAATCGGATCGTTGGCGTATTTGTTTTTCTGACAGCATGGCTGTTCGTGTCGTGCAGTGGGGCGCTGAGGGCGCAGGCACCGGCGCGGCTGGTTGTTCGCAACGCCTACATCTTCTCCATGGCTCCGCAGCAGCATGCGCCGTTTCGCGGGTACATGGTGGTGGCGGCGGATGGTAGGCTGAGCGCGGTGGCGGCGGGCGATCCTCCGGCAGGGCTGCAGGCGGCCACGGTGTGGGATGCCGGTGGGCACTGGGTGATTCCAGGGTTTATCTCCGCGCATAGTCATCTGTGGCAGAGCGCGTATCGCGGTCTGGCGTCGGACCAGACGCTGCCGGGATGGCTGCAGGCGCTGTATGGCAAGCAGATCGCCCAGGCCACGCCAGAGGACTTTTACTGGTTCACGCTGGAGGGTGGGTTGGACCATCTGCGCCACGGCATTACCGCGGCGTATAGCTTCAACTATGGCGGCGACTTTGGCGGACACAGCGGCGTGCCCAGCGAGACCTACAACGAAGCGGCGTTCCGCGGCGAGATGGAGTCAGGGCTGCGTTTCGTGCATGGCTTTGACCCCGGGCGGGCGAGTGCGACCTGCAGCCTGGATGCCGCGAAGACACGGTTGAAGACCTTTCTGGACTGGAGTGCGGCACAGCCAGCGGGGTCGCGTCTGCTCTCGGTGATGTTGAACGGTGGCGGCGGTTTTAGCGACAACGACCAGCAGGTGCGGCTGGAAGAGGCGCTGATGCAGCAGTTCCACGTGGGCAACCAGAGCCACTACCTGGAGCAGCCGGAGACGCAGGTGGCGGACCGCGCGCACTTTGTCTGGTTCCAGCAGAGCGGGCTGCTCAGCCATGATTTGATCTTTGGCCACTTTGTCCATACCGATGCGGCGATCCTGGCGGCGACGGGCAAGGCGGGCGCGGCGATGAGTTGGAACCCGCTCTCCAATGGCAGGCTGGCGTCGGGTGTGGCCGATATTCCGGCGTACCTGAAGGCGGGCGTACGCGTGGGTATGGGCGTCGACGGCGAGGCGAGTGCCGACCTGGCAGACCCGTTCGAGAACATGCGCACGGGGCTGTATACGATTCGCGCCAAGTACGAGAACGCGGGCGTGATGAGTCCGTACGACGTGCTGTGGCTACACACGCTGGGCAGCGCGGATGTGCTGGGCGTGGCAGACAGACTGGGCAGCCTGGAGCCCGGCAAGCTGGCGGACTTTGTCGTGGTGGACCCCACCCACTTTGCGCATGTATTCGACCCCTACGCGACGCTGGTGTTCGTCACCAGCCAGCCGGATGTGGAGCGAGTGTATGTAGGGGGCGAGTTGATGGTCGAGCGCGGTCAACCGCTGCGGCGCGACCTGCGTCAGGTAGAGCAGCAGGTGGACCAGCGGGTTACCGCAGAGGCCAGCACGACCGGCCACTAGCGCTTGGGCGGAGTGCCGGGCAGGTATCGCGCCGGGATGGGGCTCTCGGGAGTCTCAGCGTCCCAGAAGATGTTCACAACCCAGTAGCGCTCGCCATCCTTGAGCAGTTGAAAACTGTTGATGCCGCGGGCGAAGGGAGTGGGGTCGGCGAGATGGTGGCGCGACTCGTAGGTGCTCCAGACGTGAACGATGTTGCCGAACTGCTCGATCTGGTTGTGAACGCCGCGCTCGAAGAAGCCGTCGGAGGCCATGCGGGCGCTGCTGCGGGCGATGTAGCCGTCGATGGTGAGCGGAACCGCGTCGGTGTTGGGGCTGCTGCTGCTGGGGCTGCCTGGCACGATGCGGGTGGGGATCAGGCGGGCATCGGGCAGGAACAGCGAGCGCATGCGGTCCCAGTCGCGGGGCTGGCACTGAGGGCCGGAGATGACGTCGTACACCGCATTGACGATGGCCAACGG
>DAICZO010000089.1 GCA_027311125.1 Acidobacteriaceae bacterium | reverse complement strand
GGCTACGGCATGATCGGCCTCGTCCCACTCAAGCGCTTCAGCCCTGAGTCCATCCAGGACCTCATCAAGGCCAGCCCTTTCTCTGCCGGTGCCGTCTCCCAGGCCCCCACCTACGCCGTCGTCACCAACTCGACCTACGATGGCCTCTGCTACGACGTCAACAAGGTCACCGCAGAGCTGGCGAAATCAGTCCCCCGCGTCCACTTCGCCGAAGCCTGGTACGCCTACGCCAAGTTCCACCACATCTATCGCGGACGCTTCGCGATGGACGTCCCGGACGAGATGCCAGACCGCCCCGCCATCTTTGCCGTCCAGTCCACCCACAAGATGCTCGCGGCCTTCTCCATGGCCTCCATGGTCCACATTAAGCTCAGCCCGCGCGCCCCGCTCGACTTCGACCAGTTCAACGAGTCGTTCATGATGCACGGCACCACCTCGCCGTTCTATCCCCTCATCGCCTCGCTCGACGTGGCCGCCGCCATGATGGACGAGCCCGCCGGGCCCACCCTCATGGACGAAACCATCCAGGACGCCGTCAGCTTCCGCAAGGCCATGTCCTCTATCGCCCACCGCCTTCGCGCAGCAGAGGTCGACGGCGACGGCTGGTTCTTCCGCCTCTTCCAGCCCGACTTCGTCACCGATCCAGTCACCGGAAAGATCTACGTCTTCGAGGAAGCCCCCGACGACCTGCTCGCGGAAAACTCCTCCTGCTGGACCCTCAAGCCCGGTGAGTACTGGCACGGCTTCAACGACGAAGACATCGCCGACGACTACTGCATGCTCGACCCCACCAAGGTCACCATCCTCATGCCCGGTGTCGACGCACACGGAGTCATCAGTCCCTCCGGTATCCCCGGCTCCATCCTCACCGAATTCCTCGACGCGCGCCGCGTAGAGATCGCCCGCACCGGCGACTACACCGTGCTCGTTCTCTTCTCCGTCGGAACCTCCAAAGGCAAGTGGGGCTCGCTGCTCGAAAACCTCTTCGAGTTCAAGCGTCTCTACGACACCGAGGCCCCACTCAACGAAGCCTTGCCCGATCTCGTCGCCAAGTTCCCCAACCGTTACCGCAACGTCTCCCTCAAGGAACTCTCCGACGAAATGCACGCTGCCATGATCGAACTCAACCTCGTCAGCCTCGTCGAACAGGCCTGCGAAGTCGATCCGGAACAAGTTCTCACCCCTGCTCAGACCTATCAGAAGATGCTCCGTCAGGGCACCGAGAAAGTCCGTTTCTCCGAGATGGCGGGCCGCATCGCCGGTGTCATGCTGGTTCCCTACCCACCAGGCATTCCGCTCAGCATGCCCGGCGAGCGCCTCGGCGCCGTCGACTCTCCCGTCATGCGCCTCATCCTCGCCTTCGAGGAGTTTGGCAAGCGCTTCCCCGGCTTCGAGCGCGAAGTCCACGGCATCGAAGTCGACGCAGAAGGCAACTACTGGATGCGTGCCGTCATCGAGACCAATGGCAAACGCAATGGCCGCAAGAATGGCAACGGAAAGCACAACCCGCCCAGCTCTGCCCCGCCAATCAAGAAAAAGCGCAAGACCATCTCCACCACTGGACCCATCGTCACCCAACTCGCCAAAGACCGCTAACCTAAATCGTCCCTGGCACCTACAGAAGCGGCCGGTAGAGATCACTCTCTACCGGCCGTTCCCACGTCCCGCCACCCCCTGCTAGAAGTGGTATCCCAACTCCGCCGTCAAAGCCCGTGGCGTCACATAGTGCGTACCGCTGAACGTCGAAAGAAAGTTATACAGCGCGTACTTGTTCGTAAAGTTCACCGCCGTCAGCCGCAGACTCCACTTATGCTTGTCCCCGCCAAACAAGTTGTCCTCGCCAATCGAGGCGTCAAACAAACTCCGCGGCGCAATCCGCGAAGGGTTCTTGTCATCATTCTCCGTATTCGGCGCAGGAATCGTCAGCAGCGAAGACGTCAATTGCGACGCCAGGCAAAGCCCCGGCAGCCCGGCATTCGGAGTAGCCTTCACCCCATTGCAAGCCAGCCCTGCCTCAAACTGCTGATCCGCCGTCAACCCTCGTAAATCCACCGCTGGCTGTCCATCCAGCAGCACGCCTCCGCAATGGCTGTTCGGATCAGTCACCTGATAGCACGGCGCCGAGGCCGCAACCAGACCGCTATCGAACCGCCAGTTCAACCCAATCCACGGTCCACGCTTCATAGGCACCTGGTACTGGACATGTGTCGTCTGGTTGAAGCGCTCATCATGATCGATCCGAAATGGAAATCCCCCATGCCCGACAGTAGCTCCCGCACCCGCACTCTGCGGAGGAAAGATTCGGGCAGACACCGAGGACATCACCACAAACGCAGAAATATTGTGGAAGTTCGGCACATCGGCCCGGATCGCAAACCCCGGAATCTTCGAGTTATGCCAGTCAATCGGAAACGTAATCGGAGTATTGCCCAGAATGCTGAAGTCGAACGCATTGTGCGTGTACTTCCAGATGTAATCGCCGCTCACCACCAGGTTCTTGCCAAACGCCTGCTGCAACCCGGCATGAAACTCATTCTTGAATCCCGGCTGCAAAATACTCGAAACCCCCGGCGTACAGTTCAGCAAAGGCTCCAACACAGGGTTCACGCACCCCTGACTCGACAACACCAGGTTCTCGTTGAACGGTGACTCCAGAGACCGCGCATACGACGCCCGCAGCACCGTATTCGTCGCCTTCACCGAGTAGCTGACGCCCAACCGCGGCTCCGCCTGCCGCGCCGTCGTCAACCCGTTATAAAGATCGCCGCGAATCCCCACGTTGAACAGCCACTCGCCTACCTTGATCTGGTCCTGCGCATACAGTCCCACTTCCTTGATGTCCGTATGGCCAAAGTATCCATACAAGGACCCGCCACGCGTCAGGTCATATGGCAGCAGCACCGGGTTGAAGCCACCTCCGCCTCCGCCAACATTGGGTAACAGCCCTGCACTCGCACACTGCCCTGGATCGCTAAACCCCGGCTGTGGCTGTCCTGCAGCATTCATACATGGCGCATTGAACACCGCACTGATCAGCCCCAACTGATCCCGCTCCCGCAGAAACGTATGCGTATACAGCCCGCCCACCTTGATGTTATGAATCCCCTTCACATACGAGAGATCCGTGTGCAGCCCCACATTCGTCAACGACCGGTCCTGCGCAATCGACTGACTCTGGATCGGCCCCAGATCCGCCAAGGGATTCCCGCTCGGATAGTAGTTGTACTGGTCCTTTCGCACGAACGCGCCAAAGTTAAACACCGACACCGCGCCTATAGTCTTCGTGTACGTCGGAGCCACATTGAACGTCACAATCTTCGATCGCTGGTCCGTGTTGCCCACCCCTGCCAGCACCGGACTACTGCCGCTACCGCCACCCACCACGTTCACCACACCCAGGTTGTCATACGTATTCGGCGTCTGAAACCACGAGCGGCTCACACTCACATTCAGTCGAATCGAGTCCTCCGGCGTGATCTGCCGATCCAGCCGCTCGAAAAAATTTAGCTCATTGCCCTTGTCATGAAATACCGAGAACTCAGCCGGATCCAGAAACCGTCCCGTATTCAGTCCATCCAGCTCAAAAAAATTCCCCCACTTCGCCCCGCCGTACGACAAATCCACTGACCCCGTCGCCGAACCAAACGACCCATAAGAAGTAGTCACACTCCCCGTCGGCTTCGTCACACCCAACCCCGAACGCGTCGTCACCTCGATCACCAGGCTCGTCTTGCCACCATACTCCGCCGGTGGCGCCCCGGAGATCACCGTCATCGACTGGATCGAATTCGACGGTATCTGGTTCGAAAACACCTTGCTCTGCTGGTCCGTAATCGCCTGGCCATCAATCGAAAAAGAGTTGGACGCATGATCGCCCAGCCCATGGAACAGCCCGTTCGAGTCCGCAGCCACTCCAGGCGAGGCCAGCGTCACCATCGAACTCAGCGACGAAGACGCACTCTCCAGCGGCATCTTGTTGAACATGTCCCGGTCAATGTCCGTGTGCATCGCCGAGTCGTTCTCCAGCAGATCGCCTGCCTCCACCGTCACCTCCGTCGACGACCCCACCACCGACAGACTCGCGCTCACCGTCACCGCAACCAGCGATTGCACCTCAACATCCTGCACAAACGGACTAAACCCTACAGCCGTCACGCTCAGGTGGTATCGATTCATCGGCACATTCAAAAACTGGTAATGCCCTACACCATCCGACGTCGTCTGACGCCGATAGCCGCTGACCGGGTTCTCCAGCGTTACCGTCGCATCCTGCAGCAACGCACCGGTCGAATCCGTCACCGTCCCCATCACCGTACCGGATGTACCCGCCGACTGTGGCGGCGGAGAAGCCTCAGCCACCAGCGAACTCATCATCAAACTTAGCGAAAACAAAAAAGCTACGCGTCGCAGCAGCGTGTACATAAACGACCCCCGGTGAATGGACCTGCGTGTTGACCTCGTTCTAGCTCAGAACCAGATCAACCGGCGGAGGACGTGTAAACAACGCAAATACGGAGAGCCCGTGCGCTCTACCCGCAGGAGTAACCACTTCAACCAGCGATAACACCCGTGCTGCCACCGGAGCATACACCGGCACAGCAACATGCATCACCACATGCGCCGTAGCGCACAGCGAACAGGTCGGGTCCGATACATCCCCCGAAACATGCGCGTGGATCACCTGGATCGTCCCACAAGCCACCACCAACGCCAGACAAAGCAGACCGACAAGCAGTCTCCAGCGAGAGCCAACTGATAAATTGGGTAGTTTGCGAATCACGATATCACCACTATAACGGAACGATGCGCCAATCGGGCCGCGCTAACCCGCATCTGATTGATTCAGACTGAAACATTTCCTGACTGGTTGTACGCAGGCAGTAACAGAAGGGTTCCCGCCCACATGGCTGCCTGATCGCAGACACACCACTCTCTTCAAAATAATCACTACCGCGTTGGACGTTCCCCAGCCCCGCAAGTCTCAACGATCCAATCAATATCCCCGAAAAATCTGGCGTCCAATCATCCCCAACCAGCTAAATCATCCTAAACTGGGAGTCAACATGACTTTGAACCGCACCTCCATCGCTCTCCTCGCCGCCCTCACCACGGCCGCCGTCGCCCAAACCAGCACCACGGCCCCCAAGCCCGTCGTCCACCACACCACCACAGCAACGCATCGCGCAGCATCCGTGGTCAACCCCAAAGACGCACCACCCAACGTCCCCAAGGTCGTCGGCACGCCCAAGCCCCTCTACTCCCTCCGCTACATCGACACCGTCATCGGTACCGGTCCACTCTCGGAGCCACGCAAGTTCTACACCGTCCACTACACCGGATGGCTCACCGACGGCACCAAGTTCGACTCCTCCGTCGACCGCGGCACTCCCATCACCTTCCCCTACGGAGCACGCCAGGTCATCCCTGGCTGGGACACCGGTTTCGAAGGCATGCACGTCGGTGGCAAGCGTCGCCTCTTCATCCCCTACCAACTCGCCTACGGTGAGACCGGTCGCCCTCCCGTCATCCACGCCAAGGCCGATCTCATCTACGATATCGAACTCGTCAGCATGTCGGACACCCCACCGGCACCCCCCGCCGCGCCTAAGCCAGCAGAACCAGCAGCCAAGCCCGCAGCAACTCCGGATCCTGCCGCCAAGCCGGCCGCTCAGCCCGCCGCAACCGATCCTGCAGCCAAAACTAACCCGCATCCTCAGGGCCTCTAACCACCTCTAATACCCAAGGCCCGATAAACAATGTTTGAAAGACTTCGTCCCCTCAACCCATACCTCAGGCGTTACTGGAAGAGTCTCGCCTGGGGCGGGGTCGCCGTCGTGCTCTACAACACCATCAAAGTCCTCATCCCGGCCGTCATTGGCCACGCCGTCGACGATCTCCGCCACGGCGTCACCCAGCAGAAGATCATCTTCCACGCCCTGCGCCTGTTGCTCATCGCCCTGCTCTCCGCCATCTTTCTCTACATCACCCGCCAGGTCATCATCGGCGCCTCCCGCGAGATCGAGTTCGATCTCCGCAACGATCTCTTCGCCAACCTGGAACGCCAGCCGCCCAGCTTTTACAACACCTACCGCACCGGAGACATCATGGCCAGGTCCACCAACGACCTCGCCGCGGTCCGTCAACTCCTCGGCCCAGCCATCATGTACAGCGCCAATACCATCGTCTTCACCGCGGCCGCGCTGCCCTTCATGATCCGCATCAGCCCCAAACTCACCCTCTGCGCCTTCGTCCCCCTCCCCATCGCCTCCGTCCTCGTGCAATACTTCGGCGCACGCATCCACACCCGTTTCAAACGAATCCAGGCCATGTTCTCCGATATCTCCGCCAAGGCCCAGGAGAACTTCTCCGGCGCACGCCTCATCCGCGCCTTCGCTCAGGAAGACGCCGAGATCGCTTCCTTCGAGACCGCCAATCAGGAATACATCAAGCGCAGCCTCTATCTCGTCCGCCTCATGGCCATGCTCTGGCCCACGTTGGAGTTCGTCCTCGGACTCTCCCTCATGATCACCCTCTTCGTCGGGGGACACGAGGTCGTCACCCATCGCATCTCCGTCGGCGAGTTCACCGCCTTCAGCGTCTACATGGTCCAACTCACCTGGCCCATGATCGCCGTCGGCTGGGTCGTCAATCTCTTCCAGCGCGGTACCGCCTCCGTCGTCCGCATCGACGAGCTACTCCAGCACCAGCCCGCCATCACCGACAACGAAGCCTCCGTCAACCAATCCCCCATCACCGGCGACATCGAGTTCCACCACCTCAGCTTTGCCTACCCCGATGGCCCACCCGTGCTCACGGATATCAATCTCCACATCCACGCCGGCTCCAGCCTTGCGATCGTAGGCCCCACCGGCTCCGGTAAATCCACCCTCGTCAATCTCATCCCGCGCCTGCTCGAAGCAGCGCCAGAGTCCATCCTCATCGACGGCAACTCCATCCGCAGCTACCCCCTCGACCACCTCCGCCACAGCATAGGCTTCGTCCCCCAGGAGACCTTTCTCTTCTCCGAAACCATTCGCCAGAACATCGCCTTCGGTGTCCCGCACGCCACGGAGGCGCAGGTCCTGCAGGCCGCCACCACTGCTCACATCGCCAACGAAATCCTCGAATTCCCCAAGGGCTTCGACACCACCGTCGGCGAACGCGGCATCACCCTCTCCGGCGGCCAGAAGCAGCGCACCGCCATCGCCCGCGCTCTTATCCGCGAGCCCCGTATCCTCATCCTCGACGACGCCCTCGCCAGCGTCGACACCTACACCGAGGAGCAGATCCTCTCCGGCCTTCGCAAACTCATGCAGGGCCGCACCACCATCTTCATCTCCCACCGCATCTCCACCGCACGCAACGCCGATCAGATCGCCGTACTCGTCGCCGGACGCATCGCAGAGCTGGGCACCCACGACCAACTACTTGCCCGCAACGGCTACTACACCAGCCTCTTCGACAAGCAACGCCTCGAAGAAGAGCTCTCCGTCGCCAGCTAGCTCCCTACGCCATCCAACGCGATCCCACCGCCTCGCCATCGCTCACCGGAGAGCTAGGTGTATTTGCCGAAACAAACTTCTCCTCCCACGTCCGCAACTCGCGCGGCAACACCCGCCCCGCCTCCGGATCGCGTGCCACCACCATCCACGCATCGCGCACATTCAATACGCACGCAATCACATCCTGAAACTGCTCCGCCGAAGCCGCATGCGAAGCCTCCAGCGCCATCGTGAACATCGTCGCATAAAAGTCCGCCAACGCCGCCGCGGAGCTTCCCCCCACATCCATCCGCAGCCGGGCCTGCAGATACATCACAATATCGATGAACTTCTTCACCGCCGCCCGTCGCCCCGACACATCACCATCGACAACGCACTGCTGTGCCCGATACAAAAAGCGAACCGACGCATCGTACAACGCCACCACCAACTGCACGCCCGTCGCCCCGGCCAAACTCTCCTGCTGATAATTCGACTCTGCCATCTTCTTACCCCGTTGGTGTCGTGTTGTAGCCAGTCACGGCGCTATAAACCTCGTTGATCTGATTGACCTGCGACGGAATCGACTGCAGTATCTGGTTGGCCGTATTCAGCTCCGCCGTCAACGAGGTCTTCTCGGTCGCAATCATTGCGTCTTCATTCGTAATACTCTGGTTCAGCGTCGCCTCTTCCGCCGCATTCTGCTGCTGCGACAGATACACATCGCCACTCGGCGCCTGCGTCCCCAGACCATTCAGCACCGACGAGAAATTCAGCCCAAAACTGTTTGCATTTTGCAAAAATCCCGTCACATCGGAATAGTGATTATTCAACTCCGTCAACAGTGCATTACTATCCAGCGTCAATGTGCCGTCGTTGTTGGTCGAAATCCCCAACTGCGTCACGCTGCTCACCGTACCGCTCGCGCTCCCGCCCAGCAATGCCGTGCTCAACTGGTTCTGAATCAGCGACAACGTCGCATTGCCAAACAGCGGCTGCGGATTGCCATTCGCATCCTTCCCCTCCTGCGTATTGATGTCACCCACCACGGTGTTGTATGCCGTCACAAAGTCGTTCACCGCCGTAGCCACGGCGCTGTTGTTATTCGTAATCTGCACCTGTACCGGAGTCCCAGGCGCCGCCGCCAGCATGTCGAACGTCACACCCGGAATCGCATCCGTCACCGTATTCGATGGCGTACTCAACGCAATCCCGTCTACCGTCACACTCCCGTTTTGACCCGTCTGTCCAGCCACAAACGCCAGGCTGCTGGCACTGGTCGTATCGCTTAGCCCACTCGTTATCGTCAGTTGCCCAGCAGCCCCACCCGTCGCACTTACCAACGACAACCGCGAACCCGAAGTATCCGAGATCACCGTCGCCGTCACCCCGACCCCCGCCGCATTGATCGCAGCCGATAACGTCGCCAACGTATTGCTGGAACTACCAACCGTAATCGTGCTCGGCGTCCCCGATCCCACCTGGATCGTCAGACTTCCCGAAAGTACATCCGCCGCATTGGCCACCGTATTCGAATAGTTCGACGAAGTCTGTGCCAGCGAATTCACCGAAATCGTATGGCTACCCGCTACCGCCGAAGGAGTAGCCCCGGTCAACGCCAGTACATTCGTGTTCGAACTCGCTCCCTGCTTCTCCGATAGCACCCCACTAAAGTCCGTGAGCGCCTGCATCTTCGTCGTCAATGTTGATAAATCAGTCCCTAGCGTCGTAAATACCGTATCCTGAGCCTTCAGCGCAGCCAGTTGCGTCTTCCACGGAGTCTCAATCTGCTGATTGATCGCCAATATCTGCGTGACCGTCGACGCAACGTCGAAGCCAGTACCGCTGTTGATCGATCCGAAATTTATCCCTACTGTGCCCATCGCGTGAGTCCTTGTTTACTCTGCTTGCTGCATTGCAGTTCACGTTCCAACTTCGCCCGAACTATCTAAGAGAACTCTCATCCCCCAAAGACAAAATGGCGGCCAGCGCATCCACGCCAGCCGCCATCTCCGCTCGTCCTACTGCAGCAGCTTCAGTACCTCCTGCTGCACGCTGTTGGCCTGCGACAACGCGCTGATACCCGTCTCGCTCAACACCTTGAACTTCGCCATGTCGCTCGTCGCCTGGCCATAGTTCGTCGACGTAATGTTGCTCGCCGCGGAGGTCAGGTTCACCTGCTCCGAGTTCGCAACGTTCGAGGCCGCGTTCAGTTGATTGATGTTCGCGCCCAGCGTACCGCGCTGGTAGGCCACATCCGCAATCGCCGTGGTCACGCTCGTCAGTACAGTCTGAGCGCTTGCCGCCGTCAGCGACGAAATGCTGGAAGCACCAAAGTCCACACCGGCACCTGGTGTGGCACTGGGGGTATCAGTCAACGATGTCCCCGTGAAAGACAGGGTGTTGGTAAC
>DAICZO010000086.1 GCA_027311125.1 Acidobacteriaceae bacterium | reverse complement strand
GGTGCTGCCGATCTCGTCATGCCATCGAAGCTCACCGGCATGCTCTCCAGCGGACGCCCCGTCATCGCCACCGCCGATCCCGGTACCCAGGTGGCCCAGGTCATCGGCGGCGATGGCCTCGTCCCCCACGCCGCTTGCGGCCTCGTCGTGCCAGCAGAAGACGCTCCCGCCCTCCACGCTGCCACCGCGCGCCTCATCGCTGATGCCCCCCTGCGCGCAACCCTCGGCAACGCCGCCCGCCAATACGCCATCCAGCATCTAGGCAAGCAGCAGGTGCTCGAGGCCCTCGAACGCAATCTACTGGACCTTTGTCGCAGTGACAGTCGTCCCTGACCCGCGGAGACTCAAGTAAAATCGTTCCAGTCGATCCAGACCACCGAAAGAGAGCCCACGCATTGAAGAAAGCCCTCATCACTGGAGTCACCGGTCAAGACGGTGCCTACCTGGCAGAGTTCCTCCTCGCCAAAGGCTACGAAGTCCACGGCATCAAGCGCCGCAGCTCGCTCTTTAACACCGGCCGTATCGACCACATCTACGAGGATCCTCACAACCCTCATCCGCACTTCATCCTCCACTACGGCGACCTCACCGACTCTTCGTCGCTCATCCATATCGTCCAGAAGGTGCAGCCCGACGAAATCTACAACCTCGGCGCACAGTCGGATGTACAGGTCTCCTTCGAGGAGCCGGAGTACACGGCCGATACGGATGCGCTCGGCCCCCTGCGCCTGCTCGAAGCCATCCGCATCCTCGGCCTCGAAAAGAAAACCCGGTTCTATCAGGCCTCTACCAGCGAGCTGTACGGCCTCGTCCAGGAGATTCCCCAGAAGGAGACCACCCCCTTCTACCCGCGCAGCCCCTACGCCGTCGCAAAGATGTACGCCTACTGGATCTGCGTCAACTACCGCGAGGCCTATGGCATCTACGCCTGCAACGGCATCCTCTTCAACCACGAGTCGCCTCTGCGCGGCGAGACCTTCGTCACCCGCAAGATCACCCGCGGCCTCGCTCGCATCAAGGTCGGTCTGCAGAGCCAGCTCTTCCTCGGCAACCTCAGCGCCCTGCGCGACTGGGGCCACGCCCGCGACTATGTCGAGATGCAGTGGCTGATGCTCCAGCAGGACCAGCCTCAGGACTACGTCATCGCCACTGGTAGGCAGCACAGTGTCCGCGAATTTGTTCAGCGCTGTGCCACTCTGCTCGATCTCGATCTCACCTGGCAGGGAACCGGCGTCCACGAGCAGGCCCTCGACGCCAACGGCAACGTCGTCGTCGCGGTCGATCCCCGTTACTTCCGCCCCACCGAGGTCGAGACTCTGCTTGGCGATCCCGGCAAGGCCCAGCGCGAACTAGGCTGGATCCCCCGCACCTCCTTCGATGAACTCGTCCGCGAGATGGTCGAGTCGGACCTCAAGGCAGCCCAGCGTGATGCACTCGTCCGCCAGCACGGCTTCGATGCCTACAACGTCCGGGAGACCTAGCCGCCATGTCAGACCAGTCCGCAACTCCCTACATGCAGCTCGATGCACGCATCTTTATCGCCGGCCACCGCGGACTCGTTGGCTCTGCCATCCATCGCGAACTCACCCGCCTCGGCTACACCAACATCCTCACCCGCACCCGCGCCGAACTCAACCTGCTCGACACAGCGGCTGTTCAGCAGTTCTTCCAGGCAGAGAAGCCCGAGTACGTCTTCCTCGCCGCAGCCAAGGTCGGCGGAATCCTCGCCAACAACACCTACCCGGCTGACTTCATCCGCGACAACCTCATCCTCCAGACCAACCTCATCGAGTCTTCGCGCCAGTCCGGTGTCACCCGCCTGCTCTTCCTCGGCTCCTCCTGCATCTACCCCAAGCTCGCTCCCCAGCCCATGCCGGAGTCCTGCCTGCTCACCGGCCCACTCGAACCCACCAACCGCCCCTACGCGCTGGCCAAGATCGCTGGTATCGAGATGTGCTGGAGCTACAACCGCCAGTACGGCACCCACTACCTCGCCGCCATGCCCACCAATCTCTACGGACCCGGCGACAACTTCGACCTCAACACCTCCCACGTCCTGCCCGCTCTCATCCGCAAGACCGCAGAGGCCATCCGCTCCGGAGCCCGCGACATCACCGTCTGGGGAACCGGAACGCCACGCCGCGAACTCCTCTACTCCGACGATCTCGCCCAGGCCTGCGTCTTCCTCATGAACCTCGACGACCTGCGGTTCCACAGCCTGCTCACCGAGAATGACCCTCCCCTCATCAACATCGGCACCGGCGAGGACGTCACCATCCGCGAACTGGCCGAGACCGTAGCCCGCGTTCTGGGCTTCACCGGTTCACTGGTCTTCGATCCCTCCAAACCCGATGGCACGCCCCGCAAGCTGATGGACGTCACCCGCCTCCACGCGCTCGGCTGGCACCACACCACCACTCTGGAGCAGGGAATTCGCCTCACCTGGAACCAGATTCAGAATCAGCTCTAACCCCCACGAGCAGCTCGTTTCTTCACCCGGCCAGCCCAGCCGGACACCCCTCCTGCACCCCAAAAGTGGTATTCAGCAAACGCCTGCGGCTTCCTAGAATCACGGATAGATGACAGCGCTATCTGCGTTGTCAGGCAGCATCCGGGGTGCCGTTCGCCATGTTTCCGCTCCTGCAAGCACGCTTCCTTGTCTCGTACATCACGTTCGCCGCCGCTGGTTGGTTTCCAGCGCCGACTCCGTTGGCCGATGCCCCGCATGCTCTGCCTGATTCCGTCCTTTCTTCCGTCGCCCTCACCGACACCCTCACCATCGGCCAGCCCGACGTCTCCGACCAGTACGCCCAGTATCTGCTCGCCGCCGCCAATCAGGAGCGCACCGCCCGCGGCCTCAGCCCGCTCACCTTCGACCCCACCCTCGCCCAGGCAGCCTCCTTCCACGCCCTCCAGATGGCCGACCACGCCGACATCTCGCATGAGTTTCCCAACGAGCCCGATCTCTCCGCCCGCGGAGCCCAGGCTGGAGTTCACTTTTCACTCATCACCGAGAACGTCGCCGAAGCACCCGACGCCGCCGACATCCACTCCATGTGGATGAACTCCGAAGGCCATCGCGACAACCTGCTCGACCCCGAAGTCAACGTCGTCGGCATCGCCGTCGTCGCCCGCGACGGAGAACTCTACGCCGTCGAAGACTTCGCCGACACCGTACCCTCGCTCAGCCTCGATCAGCAGGAGTCCAGCGTCGCCAGCGAACTCTCCCGCACCGGCATCACCGTCAGCCAGCAGCCCGGAGCCACCATCCAGGATGCTCGCCAGACCTGCACCATGCCCACCGGATTCGCCGGATCGCGCCGGCCCTGGTTCGTCCTCCGCTACACCGCATCCTCGCTGACGCAACTGCCGCCCATGCTCACCGCCCGCATCACCAGTGGCAAATACCACAGCGCACTGGTCGGCGCTTGCCCCGCCACCGACACCGGTTCCTTCAGCGCCTACACCCTCGCCGTGCTCCTCTACCCCTAGACGACCACTAGACGGTTCCTGCGGCAGCAGCTAAACGCTCGCCGGCACAATCCCCGCTGCCGCCAGTTCCTCGGCACTCGCCGGCTTGGTCGGCTCCATCAGCAACACATCATTAAAGCGGTTGAAGTAGTTGAACAGCCCGATTGCCGCCATCAACTCCACCACCTCCCCCTCGCTGTAGAAGCTGCGCAGCCGCGCAAAATCGGCATCGCTGTACCCATGCGCATCCAGCGTCATCACCTCCGCCAGATGGATCGCCACCTGCTCCGCCTCGCTGAACTTACCGCTCGCAACGGCCCGCTCCAGGGCCTCGATATGCTCGTCCGACCAGCCCAGCTTGCGGCAGATCGTCGTATGCGAAGCCAGGCAATACGGCGTCTTGTTCAGTTGCGAAGTCCGCACAATCACCAGCTCCTTCAGCGCCTTCGGCAGCGTCCCGGTATTCAGCACCGCCTCCATATTCCGGATGATCGTCTCAAAGATCTCCGGACGGTGCGCCATGGTGCGAAACATGTTCGGAACATTCCCACGGTCCTGCAGATACCGGTCATAAATACTCACAGCAGTGGCGGAAACCTCATCGCGATTCAATCGAGAGATGCGGGGCATGGCAACACTCCTTTTTCTATGCTGCCTGCATCATAACGCCCCATCCACACTCTCCAGAAGGCCGCTCCACCAAACCCCCCATAGTCGCCTGCAACCCAGCCCGCAACCCTCCAAAATCCAACCAACCGCCCCCCTTTGACCCAGCCATCGTCATTTGTTATAACTAGGTGAGCGATTCGCGTCTCTAACAACGCGTCCCCCGCACACTCCTGAGTAGCTCAATGGCAGAGCATTCGGCTGTTAACCGAAGGGTTGTAGGTTCGAGTCCTACCTCAGGAGCCATTTACTTTCAGCAAGTTACCCCCAAAGAACATAGCGAGCAAGATTAGACTTTGGGGATATCTTTGGGGGGTCCCAGTGGGGATAGGCCCGTGAAAGTTTAAGTTCCTCTCCGGACACTCGACTTAGCTTTTCATATTCATTCATCTAATTTGGACATTCATTTAGGCGCTGTATGCTTATCGCTGCTGTCAACTGAGGATTGTTTGGATGCTTGATATAGAAGCAAGTGCCTTGGACATAAGAGTCCCTCCTTCATTTTGCGAATATGCTGCTGGTCCTTGTGACCAAAGCTTCTTGGGGATGATCCCGTCCAGCACCCTCTTTCTTTTCGGCCAATACCCGCCAGAGATTTCTTCGACGATTGAATCGGCCGTAGAAAAGCTCCGCACGATGGTGAGTTCAAAGCGGTGGATTACGTGGAAGGATCTCGATGTGCCGGGGCAAATAATCTTTTGCGAGATTTGCAAAGCAATGCGGTATACAGACATGGTCGTTGCGGACGTAACGACCCTCAATTTCAATCTCATGTTCGAGATCGGCTTCGCTATTGGCCTCGGACTTCCGGTGCTCCCGATCCGGAATACGAAATATATTGAGGATAAACACCAATTCGCTGAGCTTGGAATTCTCGATACCCTCGGCTATTTCGATTTCCAGACTTCAAGTGATCTCAAGGACTACCTCATTGCGAATCCCAACCCCCCACGTCTCAACATAAACAGACCCTTGTTGAACAATGAGTCGCCACTCTATGTGGTGAAGGCTCCCGTCGATAGCGACGGCACGATCAAAATGCTGTCCGTCATAAAGAAGTCCCGGTTACGGTTTCGGCTTCTTGATACGCGCGAGACGGGGCGCGTTTCACTGCATGAGATCTATAAGAATACTCTCTGCTCGCGGGCGATCTTTCTGCACCTTCTAAACGCAAGCTATCAGAATGCCAGAATCCATAATGCCCGGTGTGCGTTTATCGCGGGTCTCGGCATGGCTGGTGGGAAGCGCGTGGTCATGTTGCAACAGCATCAACAGTCCCAGCCGATCGATTACCGGGATGTTGTTCTGACCTATGACCACCCCAAAAAGATCCACGAGATGCTCGTTCCGACGCTCGGCGAAGTGATCGGACAAATCCAGACGATGAGGTTTGTTCCAACGGCATTGCCGATTACACAACTCGAAAAACTAGACCTCGGGGACTTAGCCGCTGAAAACGAGATCAAAGCACTTGATTCCTATTTCATTCCTACTGCCCAATATCAAAAGGCAAAACAAGGCCATGCGCGACTCGTTGTGGGGAGAAAAGGAACGGGAAAGAGCGCACTCTTTTACAGCTTACGTTCGACATTCCGACCGCTAAAAAGCCATCTCGTTCTCGATCTACGACCCGAAGGGCACCAACTTGTAAAGCTGCGCGAATTTGTATTGGCCGGGCTTTCGGGTGGGTACCAGCAACACCTTCTTACTGCATTTTGGAATTACCTGCTCATCGTAGAAATCGCATATCAAATAGCGAAGCATGAGGGCACATCGCACTACAAGGACGCACGGCTGCGCAATGCGTTTGATCGGATCGCGAAGGAATTCCCAAATGAAACGGATGAAGAGCAAGCTGATTTTTCGGAACGCCTTTTGCGGCTCGTGAACGAAGTGACAGAGAGGCGTAGTCAAATGGCGGAGCCTCAATCCAACGCCGATATTACACAACTCGTCTATTCTCGCCAAATAAGGGAACTCTTGGAGGCGCTGACCGAATACCTGAGCATCAGCCGGCGGAGCGTGTGGATTTTAATAGACAATCTTGATAAAGGTTGGCCAATTCGTTCCGTGCTGCCGGAGGATATATCCATTCTGCGTTCCTTGCTCGAAGCGACAAGGAAGCTAGAGCGACAGTTTGAATCGAGAGGAGTAGAACTTCACTCTGTAGCGTTTATCCGGAATGATATTTATCAGCACCTAATTCTCGAACCTGCGGAACGGGGCAAGGAAACCGCAGCACTCCTTGATTGGAACGATCCGGAAGTGCTCAAGCAACTGCTAGCACGTCGGTTGTCCTCAGGCCTCGATGGCGAAATGGACTTCGATACACTGTGGGCGCAATTTTTCCCGTCACATGTCAAAGGTGAGGAGTCCTTCCAATTTGTACTTAACCGTACCCTCATGCGGCCAAGAGAACTGCTTCGCTTTGTCCGGGAATGCATCGACGTAGGAGTAAACCGGCAACATCAAAAGCTAACGGAGGATGACATCCTCCAAGCCGAACAGAGCTACTCGTCGGACGCGCTCGTTGACGTGTGCCTTGAAATGAGGGACGTAAATGCGAAGTTTGGCGACGTTCCATATGCCTTCATCGGCTCGTCTGTGGTACTTTCTAAGGCGGATGTGGCGAAGCGTTTAGAGGATGCAGGAATCCGGCCTGAAGAGATCTCAAGCGTTACCGAAATCCTGCTTTGGTTTGGAGTCCTCGGCATCTATCTAGATGATGAAGAAGAACGTTTCTCATACCAGTATGAGCACAACTCCAACATGCTGACTGCTGGGATCTCTCATTATGCGTACTGCATCCACCCCGCGTTCCGGATTGCTCTCGGATGTACGCACGATGGATAGAACAGACGTTTATTTTTAGGTCTGTTGGTGGATTTTATTAGGGGAGATCGTCATCGTCGGTTTGGATGTGACACATAGCTTGAAGCAGATTGTTATAGCCGATTCACCTTACAAACGCGCACGCTGTCATCAATCAAACCCAGATGAGTCCATCCAGATCTTCTGGCCGTCGACGACAAAGCGACCATATCAAGGAGCTGCTCCTGCTCACGAAGGTTGCATCCCTCACCCAGCACGTCTAAAT
>DAICZO010000084.1 GCA_027311125.1 Acidobacteriaceae bacterium | reverse complement strand
GCCGCCGAGGCGCTGAAACTTCTGTGCCTCGCGGAGGAACTCGATGATCTCTTTCAGTTCTTCCTTGGCTTCATCTACGCCAGCGACATCCTTGAAGGTGATCTTCTTCTGCTGCATGGAGAGCAGGCGGGCGCGGGACTTGCCAAAGCTCATAGCCTTGTTGCCGCCGGACTGCATCTGGCGGAGAAGGAAGAACCAGAGGCCGAGGAGCAAGGCGAAGGGCGCAAGCTGGATGAGGAAGCCAAGCCAGGCGTTGGAGTTTTGATCCTTGATGGTGATGTTGACGCCATGGTCGCGGAGCGTCTTGTACATGTCGGGATAGTTGCCCGGAATGGTGGTGTGGAACTGTGTTTTATCGTCGCCGCGATACTTGCCCGTGACCTCTGCTCCATTGACGTTGACTTCGGCGATCTTACCCTGATCGGCGTCGTTGAGAAGCTGGGTGAGGCTAATGGGTTTGTCGGGACCTGCACCGGTACCCTTGACGACGAACTGCCACAAGAAGACGAGGCAGGTGATCATGAAAACCCAAATCAGAATTTGTTTGACGGTCGAGTTCAAGCGAATTTCCTCATTTTTTTCCGGTCTGGCAACTGTCTTTCGCTACTGGTGATGCTTGTCAGGACCAAGCATGCTGCCTTTGATAGTGCGCATGCTCAACTGTTTGACGATATCGTTCCAGGAAAGTTCCATGGGGTGGGTTGTGGCTCTGGCCCCC
Source organism: Acidobacteriaceae bacterium (assembly GCA_027311125.1). Classification (GTDB taxonomy): domain Bacteria; phylum Acidobacteriota; class Terriglobia; order Terriglobales; family Acidobacteriaceae; genus Edaphobacter. The sequence goes on along the minus strand of DAICZO010000084.1, from coordinate 9,436 downwards.
GGTGACTTTCCTACCCCGTCAGGTTATTCGATTCTACTCTTTGGCGGGACGATTCACAGGGGGGTAACAGGAATGTTGATGCAACTAACGAGGAAGACCTCGGTTGGAACGGATGTGAGGCTGGGTAGCGGGTTTAGGGCTTGTTGGGGTGTAGGGTGAGACGGAGTTCGCGGGCGGAGCGCTCGGCGTGGAGATTTCCGGCTAACTGCAAGGTTGCACTGGGCTTGGAACCTACGGTACGCAAGGTGAGGAAGCCGCAGAGGGCGAGCAGGCGGGAGGTTTCGTCGAAGCTCAGTCGCGCCCCGAGCTGACGGGCGGCGGCGCGGAGCACCCGGCGGCGTATGGCGGGGTCGAGGGCGCGAAGGCGTTCCAACTCGACGGCTACGGAGGTGTTGGATTGGCCAGCGGCAGTACTGACGGCTCGTCCGCCGCCCCGGACGGGCTTGCCGGGGAGCAGAAGCTGGGGTAGGAGGCGGCTGAGCTCGGTCTGCCAGCGGGACTCCTCTTCGCGGGCTAGCTCGGCCAGGTTGGCCAGGGTGTGGTCCAGAGAGGGGTTGAACAGACGGAGCTGGGGGAGAAGTTCGTGGCGGACGCGGTTGCGAGTGAAGGCGGTGTCGGTGTTGGTGGAGTCTTCACGCCAAGTCTGATTGAGACTGTGGAGGAACGATTCGACTTCGTGACGGCGAGTCTGGAGGAGTGGGCGGACGATTTTGCCGGAGCGCAAGGGGGTATTGACGTGGACGATGGGGTGGATGCCGCCCAGGCCCTCGGTCCAGGCTCCACGGAGCAACTTGATCAGGACAGTTTCGGCCTGATCGTCGAGGGTATGGGCGGTCAGGACGGAGTCGGCATGGCCGGAGGCGATGAGGGAAGAGAAAAAGTCGTAACGGACCGCGCGGGCTGCCTCCTCGATGGTCTCGGGGGTGCCAGCGGCGCGTGTTTCCGCGACGCGTTCGGGGATGCTCGCTTGATGGAGGTGCAGGGGGACCTCGAGGTGCGCGCAGAGTTCCTGCACGAAGCGCTGGTCGGCGTCTGCCTCTTCGCCGCGGAGGCCGTGGTGGACGTGGACGGCAGATAAGCCGATGCCCAGGGCGTCACGCTTGGCGGCGTTCGTAGCATGGAGGGCGAGCAGCAAGGCTACGGAGTCCGCACCGCCGGAGATGGCGACGCAGAGGCGGTCTCCGGGGTGGAGGTGGGTGCGGTCGAAGGCGAGGGAGATGGGTGGCGGCATGATTTTCTCTGGTAGCGCTGGGGAGAGGTTAGACGTCGAGGCCGATTAGTCGCATGAGCTCGATGCCATTGCTTTTGGTAACGACGCCTTCGCGTAACTGGTAGTCGAACTTCATCTCTCCGGCTTCGATCTGCTCCTGAAGGTGCATGTTGTGGATATGCTGGGCGAGGGTTCCACCGAGGTGGGTGAGGGCAAGGTCGTGGGTGCTGATGATCCCGATGGCACTACGCTCGATGAGGGTGCGAACAACACCTTCGGCACCGGTGAGGCGGTCTTTGGAGTTGGTTCCCTGGAGCAGTTCGTCGAGCAGGAAGAGCAGGGGAGGGGACTGGATGGCGAGATCACAGATGTGGCGGAGTCGGGTGATCTCGGCATAGAAACGGGAGCTGCCCTGCTGGAGGGAGTCGTTGATCAGGATGCTGGCACCGACCTGGAGCGGTGTGAGTTGTAGGGCATGGGCACGCACGGGTGCCCCGGCCATGGCGAGCACCGTGTTGATGCCGACGGCACGCATGAGGGTGCTTTTGCCGGACATGTTGGAACCGCTGATGAGCAGGACAGAGCTGGGCAGAGGGCTGGAGGGGTGGTGGCCGATAGTGATGTCGTTGCGGACGGAGCGGGCTTCGGGCAGCAGGGGGTGGCCTAGTTGTCGGGCGTGGAAGGCGGGCGGACCGGAGAAGAACTGTGGGAAGGGATAGGCATGGTGCTCGTTGGTGTAGGTGGCGAGGGCGAGGAGAGCTTCGAGTTGGCCGAGGGTGTCAAGCCAGTGGCGGACGGCGGCTCCATGCTCGCTGCGCCAGGCCTCAGCGGCATAGGCGGCCTGCACGGAGTAGAGGAGAGGGATGTCGAGGAGGCGGACGAAGAAGTTATCGAGCGAGTAAATGTGCTGGACGATGGAGTCGAGCTGGGTAATAGCCCGGGAGACAGGCAGGTGGTGGGAGGAGAGTGTCTGCTGGAGCGCTTGCAGCGGTACTGCTTCGAAGCGCTCCTGCTGGAGGCGGGCGAAGAGCGAGGAGAGTAGCTGTAGATCCTGGAGGGCATGTTCGGTGCCGTGGAAGACCTGTTGGACACGGCGGTGCAGCAGCACGGTGATGGCGCCTTCCAGGAGCAGGATAAGGAAGAAGGGAATGCGGATGCCAAGCGTGGCCCACAGGATGGCAGCAGCGACGGCCAGCAAGGCGAAGGCCAGAGCCAGCCAGCGGCGACGAGGGTGATCGAGCAGGCGGGGCGACTCTGCCCAAGCGGTAAGGGCTTCGGGATGTACACCGGGGTTTAGATCTGCGCCGAGGATGGCCATGTCTTCGCGGAGGTCGAGGCGGTCGCGGAGATCGGTGATCGCGGCGTGGCGCTGGAGAAGATCAGCGACGGGTGCGGGACCGAGTAACCAGCGGGCGAGGGTGTCTTCTCCCATGCGGGTGCGGGCGGTGGAGAGGAGTTGGAAGAGGCTGGCGGGACCGAAGATATCCAGGTCGCTGGCGTAGAGATGGGGAACGTCGGCGAAGCGCTCTCCCTGCGGTCCCATGCCGATCCAGCGGTCTTCGATGCGGGCGAGACCGCGACGGTAGACTTCAGCGGCACGGTCTGCCTGAGTGCGCTGGCGTACCAGTCGGGCGTGATAGATGACCAGGGAGAAAAAGAGCAGAACAGGAAGCGTCAGCCAGAGTGCCGACACGCCGGAGCGGGTGAAGAACCACCAGAGCAGGACGAGGCCGAAACCGATGGTGAGCAGGCGCAGGTACCCGAGACGGATGTGGCGCTGGTCCAGTTGGGCTACGCGACGTTCTCGGGCTTGCTGGCGTTGGCTGTATTCGGCTGCGGGTGTGGTGGAGGGTTGCACGTGATGATTATCGCGCACCCTTGGCAAGGGAGGGTGCCGGGTAGAGTCCTGATGTGGGGAAGATGCGTAAGTGTGGGCTGCGATCTTGTATACTCCGGTGGTTATGCGAGTATTTGTGATTCTTCCAGCAGCAGGTATCGGTACGCGGATGTCCGCGGGGGCCCCGGGTGGCGTTGCGCCGAAGCAGTTTCTCGAGATTGGCGGCGTGCCGATCCTGATTCGGTCGCTTCGTGCATTTCTGGCAGTGCCACGCGTGGATGCCGTGTGTGTGGCAGTCCGGGCCAGTGAACGTGAGCGTGTCGAGGCCCAGGTGATTGAGTACAAACTGGGTGCACGGGTGCATATGGTTGAAGGCGGCGATAACCGTCAGGCCTCGGTGGGCAATGCGCTGGCTGCGTTGCACTGCGAGGAGGACGACGTGGTGCTGGTGCACGATGCCGTCCGGCCGCTGATTGATCCGGCTACGATTGAGCGGACGATCGATGCGGTGGTGAAGCATGGCGCTGCGATCGTCGGACTGCCGGCGGTAGATACGATCAAGCAGGTGGAGCGCACGGCGGATGGAGCGATTGTGACCGCGACCATTCCTCGAGAGCGCGTGGTACATGCGCAGACGCCGCAGGGAGCACTGTTTGGGCTGCTGCGCCGGGCGTTTATGGAGGCGGAGGCCGATGAGTTCGCCGGGACGGATGAGGCGAGCGTGTTGGAACGGGCCGGGATCGAGGTTGCTGTAGTTCCGGGTTCAGCGAGAAACTTCAAGATTACCCAGCCAGGCGATATTGAGCTGGCAGAGTTTTATTTAGGTGGCGACTAGTGGGAATGCGCATTGGATATGGATTTGACTCGCACGCCTTCAAGGCTGGTGTGCCTCTGGTGATTGGTGGGTTGAAGATTGAGCATACCGAGGGTCTGGCGGGGCACTCGGATGGCGATGTGCTCCTTCATGCGATCACGGATGCTTTGCTGGGGGCGGTTTCGGCTGGCGATATCGGGACGTTTTTCCCGCCGAGTGACCCACGCTGGAAGGGCGCTGATTCGACCGTATTTCTACAGACGGCGCTGGAAGAGATTGCCACGGCTGGATACAAAATTGTGAATATCGATACCGTGTTGATTATGGCGCGGCCCAAGATCGTACCGATCGCAGGTGAGTTGCGGGAGCGAGTCGCAGAGTTGCTGGGCGTGAAGCCGGGCGAGGTTGGTATCAAGGCAAAGACTCCCGAAGGCATGAATATGGACCACATGGCGATGGCGCATGTAACAGTACTGCTGGAGAGCCTGGCGATTCCGGAGCCGATGGGCCGGATGGTGGCGACCGCAGAAGCGGACGACATGGACGCCGTGGTGAAGGGACTGGTCGGCGGAGCGCGGGATGTGTCGGCACTAGGACGCAAGGTGACGCCGTTTGACACGGAAGATCTGACCTAGCACGGAAGCAAAGTTAAACCTGCGAAGGCAGGGGAGTTGTGCATCAGGGGGATGGATGAGAGTTGCGTTCGGGTTATTGCTGGCTTTGGTGGGTGGAGTAGCCCAGGCGCAGACGGTGGGCGATGCAAGCTTGCAGCCTCGGGAAAAGGCGGTCGCTGCCTGTGTGCCGGGTGGCGATGGGGCCTGGCTTACTCCGGCGGAGAAGACCTGCTACGCGACGACGCCTGATTATGCGGAAACAATGGCTTATCTGCAGCGTGTGCAGCGTGCTGCTGCGGGACAGGTGAAGATCGAGGCGTTCGGTAAGACCGGCGAGGGGCGCGAACTGGATGTGGTGGTGGTGTCGAAAGACGGAGTGTTTGATCCAGTAGCGCTGCATGCCGCAAAGCGCCCGATTGTGCTGGTCCAGAACTCGATTCACGCAGGCGAGATGGATGGCAAGGATGCCTGCCTCGCATTGCTGCGGGACATGGTGATCGAGAAAAGCAAGGCCGCGCTGCTGGAGCGGGCGGTGTTCGTGTTTATTCCCATGTATAACGCAGACGGACATGAGCGGCGGAGTGCCTATAACCGCATCAATCAGGATGGTCCGGCGGAGATGGGCTGGCGGGGTAATGGAACAAATCTGAATTTGAATCGCGATTATTTGAAAGCGGATACGCCGGAGGCACGGGCATTCCTGGCTATGTTTCACCGCTGGCTGCCGGACTTTTTTGTCGATGACCACGTGACCGATGGTGCGGACTATCAGTATGACGTTACGTTCACGATCGACGACGGCCCGAACGTTCCGGCGGGTACGGCGAAGTGGGTGGACGAGGTGGCGACGCCAACGCTGGAGAAGTATGTGGATGCGCATGGTCATCTGGCTTCGCCAACGTACATCAACCTGGTGAACGATAATAATCCGGCGGATGGACTGGGGTTCAACGATGATCCGCCACGATTCTCAACCGGATATGTAGTGCTGGAGGGGCGTCCGGGCATGCTGGTTGAGATGCACATGCTGAAGGACTACAAGACACGGGTGACAGGGAACTACGAGATTCTGGCCGGGCTGATGGAGTTGATGAACCATGATGCCGACAAGGTGATCGCGCTGAACGCCGCGGCCGACAAAGAAGCGGAGGCGATGGGTGCGCATCCGCTGAACAACGTGAAGTATCCGTTGGCGCTGGGATGGAGCGGGCAGACGACACCGTTTCTATTTCGTGGATACAAGTTTGATCGAGAGTTGAGTGCTGTTTCCGGTGCAATGTGGGTGAAGTATTCGCATGAGCCGTGGAATGTTTCCTTGCCACTGCAGACGGGATTCAAGGTGACGGCGGAGACGACGCTGCCTGCTGGGTATATCGTTCCGGCACAGTGGGTGAAGGTAATCGACGTGCTGGCCGCGCACCAGGTGGAGATGCAGCGAACGACGGCAGAGTGGACGGGCGAGGTGGAGACGTATCAGTGCGGGGGAATGGCCTGGCAGGAGCCTCCGTTTGAGGGCCGTCACCCGACGTTCAACGGCGAGGCGATGCATGATCCGGGGAAGTACGGAAGCTGTGTGCCGGTGCGTGAGAAGGTGACCTATCCGGCAGGGTCGGCAGTGGTTCGGTTGAATCAGAGGCTGTCGAAGGTAGCGGTGGAGTGGCTTGAGCCCGCGGCGCCGGACTCCGCGTTGCAGTGGGGATTCTTCGACTCGATCTTCGAGCAGAAGGAGTATGGTGAGGCGTATGTGCTGGAGCAGTTGGCGCGGGAGATGATGGCCAAAGACCCCAAGCTGAAGGCGGAGTTTGAGAAGAAGGTGGCGAGCGATCCGGTGTTTGCAGGCAATGCTGCAGCCCGCCTGGAGTTCTTCTACGAGCGGTCACCGTGGTTTGCTGCGAATCGCGTGGGGATGTATCCGGTGGGGCGGTTGATGGGATTGGATGGAGTTCCTGTTGGCCGCTAGGTAATTTGTTGGAGCTTCGTAAAGTGCCCCCTTTCGCGGGGTCAAATCCGCGGTGAAGGGGGCACTTTAGTTTGCGGTGGTTACGGACTTACCAGATTTTGACGCGGTCTTTGGGGGCCAGGTAGAGCTTGTCGGTGGGTTGGACTTTGAAGGCGGGGTACCAGGCGTCGATGTTGCGGACGGTGGCGGCGCGGAACTGTCCGGGTGCGTGGGGGTCACCGAGGATCTGCTGGCGAAGAGCAGCTTCGCGGGTGACGTTACCCCAGTTCTGGGCGAAGGCAAGGAAGAACTGCTGATCGGGAGTGAAGCCGCCTACCGTGGGTTGAGTGCTGCCCTGGATGGCGGCGTGAAAGCCGTCGAGTGCAGCGGCGATTCCAGCTACGTCAGCAATGTTTTCTCCAAGAGTTTGTTTGCCGTTGACGGCGAGGTCAGGGAAGGGCTTGTAGGTGTCGTATTGAGCGGCAAGGGCTGCTGTGACGGCGTCGAAGTGGGCGAGATCTTCTGGAGTCCACCAGTTGCGAACGCGGCCCTGGGAGTCGAACGCTGCGCCTTCTGAGTCGAAGGTATGGCTGATCTCGTGCCCGATGACGGTGCCAATCGCTCCGTAGTTGGCGGCAGCCGGGGCCTTGGGATCGAAGAAGGGTGGCTGAAGAATGGCGGCGGGAAAGTTGAGACCGTTGTCCAGCGGCAGGTTGACGGCGTTGACAGTCTGGGGCTCCATGGTCCACTCCTTGCGGTCGACCGGGGTGCCGATGCGGTTGATGCTGTCGTGATATTCGAAAAGGCTCGCACGCTGCATGTTGCCGAGCAGGTCGTCGGGTTTAATGTCGAGCGCTGCGTAGCTGCGCCAGTGGTCGGGATAACCTACGCCGACCTGGAGCGTGGCGAGCTTGGCGAGGGCTTCTTTCTTGGTCGTGGGAGCCATCCAGGTCAGGTTCTCCAGGCGGATTTTGAAGGCAGCGAGGAGGTTGGCGACGAGAGCCTGGGCCTGAGCCTTGGCTTCTGGAGAGAAGAAGCGCTGTGCGTAGATCTGGCCCACGGCGTCGCCAAGCGTACCGGAGACGAAGGCATCGCCGCGAAAGTCACGGGGACGCTGGGCGGGGGTTCCGGAGAGGGTTTTGCCGAAGAAGGCGAAGCGCTCATCGGCTAGCTCTTTGGAGGCACCGATGGCGCTGGCTTCGATGAGGTGGTAAGCCAGCAGATCTTTCCAGGAGTCAAGGTCGCGGAAGATGACGATGCCTGCCTCGCCGATGATGGCAGAGGGCTGCCAGACGATGAACGTGGGCTGTTTACCATTGGGATTGGTGAGGCCTGCGGCGAGGAAGAACTCGGTCCAGTCGAGGCCAGGGGCCTTGGTGGAGAAGTCGGCCATGGTCCAGGGATTGTTGGCGGTGTGGATGTTTTCGCTATCGGCCAGGGAGATGTGCTGGCGGGCAATGGAGGTTTCCAAGTCCAGGACCAGCGCGGCACGGGTGTCAGCTTCGGAGAAACCGGCCAGGCGGAACATGGCTGCGACGTGCGCGAGATACTTGGTGCGAACCTCGCGCATATGGGGGCTATCGAGAAGGTAGTAGTCGCGGCTGGGGAGTTGAAGTCCGCCTTGCAGAAGATAGGGGGCGTAGTGGTCGGGATCCTTGAAGCCCGGCGCGCCCCATAATCCGAAGATATTAGAAGTATGGAAGTTGGTGTTGTTGAGTGCATCCACATCGGCGCGCAGAGAGAGGCCGAGGGCGTGGGCCAGGTCGTGACGATCCTTGATGGCGGCGATGGTGGCGAGTTGAGTGTGCAGCGTTGATAGTCCGTGAGCCTCGATGGCGGACTCGTCCATGTAGGAGCGGTAGAGATCCGCTATTTTGCGCTGGTCGGAGCCTGCGGGGGCATCGGCCTTGGTGGCGTCGTCGATGATGCTGGCAACTTGCTTGAAGCTGTTATCGCTGAGCGAGCTGAAGACTCCGCTGGCGGCACGATCCGCAGGCAGCGGGGTGTTCCGCGCGATGAAGCCACCATTGGCGAAGTGGTAGAAGTCGTCGCCGGGACGAATGGCTGGGTCCATGTTGGTGATGGAGATGCCTTGATGGGACGGGTCGGCCTGGGGTGTTAACGGAGGTTGCGACTGGGCCAGCGCCAGGGTAGCGGTGGCAAGGGAGAGTGCAAGAAGGCGGGCGGCAGACGATGGCAGATGACTGATCATTACGGAAGCTCCGGAAATGCTGAAGATGAGGGTATGCGATTGGCGCGGGGTTGTCGATCAAGCAGTGGCGAAGGGGGCTTCTAGCGATGGACTTTGGGGTGTAAAAAGGCGAGCCCCGTCGGGTGTGATGTGCATGTCGTCTTCGAGGCGAACGCCGAATTCTCCGGGTATGTAGAGGCCTGGCTCGTCGGAGAAGCACATGTTGGATTCGAGCAGTTGGGTGTTGCCGCGGACGAGATATGGCCACTCGTGTCCGTCCATGCCGATGCCGTGGCCTACGCGATGGGTGAAATATTTGTAGTTGGGGCCGAAGCCTGCATCGGTGATGACTTTGCGGGCGGCTGCGTCGACTGCCTGGCAGGGAACGCCGGGGCGGGCGGCGGCGAGCGCGGCAGACTGGGCGCGGTGGACGATGTCGAAGATTTGATGCTGGCGGCTGCTGGCTTTGCCGAGGACGAAGGTGCGGGAGATATCGGACTGGTAGCCTTCGACGGTGCAGCCGTCGTCGATGAGAATGACTTGATTTTCGCGGATAATCTGGGGTTGGAGCGATCCGTGCGGGAGTGCGGAGTAGGGGCCGACCTGGCAGGATGCCTCGCCCTGAACGCCGCAGCGGGTGTAGGCCACATCGATGAGGGAGGAGAATTGGTGGGTAGTCATGCCGGGTTGGAGGGATTGGTAGACGGCCTGGTAGACGCTGAGAGTGATGTTGTTGGCCAGTTGCATCAGGGCGAGTTCGGCGTTGGATTTGATGGTTCGGCAACCAGAGATTACTGGTATCGCGCTGGTAATTTGTATGGCTGGAAGCGC
>DAICZO010000082.1 GCA_027311125.1 Acidobacteriaceae bacterium | reverse complement strand
CCGATCTCCTCCCCACTCCGGACCAGCCTCCCACGCAGTAGATCGCTGCTGCGCTTCGCAGCCAGCGCCTGCCTCACCACCTGCTGCCTCGCTACCTGCTGTCTTGCTGGCATCTCGGCCAACGCCCAAACCCTCGCCCGTCCAGGCTGGGCTGGCTCCGGCCTTACGCCGAACCCCTGGTGGCGACACGCCATCGTCTACGCCATCGACCCCCACGGCTTTCAAGACTCCAACGGCGATGGCACCGGAGACCTCGCCGGTCTCACCCAGCGGCTCGACTATCTGCAGTCGCTGGGTATCGATGCGCTGCTCCTCCAGCAGCTTGCTCCCGCCGACACATCCACCGGCAAAGCCGCCATTGATCCCGCACTCGGCAGCGTCGACGACTTCGACAACCTCGTCATTCAGGCCAGCCAACACAACATTCGCATCCTCATCGAACTGCAGCAGGCCGCCCCCGCTGCGGACGTCTCCGCTATAGCCCGCTTCTGGCTCAGCCGCGGCGTCGCTGGCTTCCGCTTGGTATCTGGCAATGCCACCGACGACTCCAGCGCCATGCATCAACTCCGCAGCGTCACCCGCGGCTACGTCGGCGAGCGCATCCTGATCGGCGATCCATCCACCACCCCCGCGCCTGCAGCACACGGACACAGCCCCACAAGCGTCGCCAAAGATGCTCCGCAACTCCTCGTCGATCCATTCCTCAGCACATTGCCCACGCTCGATGCAGCTACGTTTCGCGCTGCGCTGGTGAGGAACGACGCACTCCTGTCGTCCGGCAGCGGCTTGCCCCTGGCCATCAGCGATACCGCCGACGGCATCCCCAGCGCGGTGCGATTCAGCCACGATCACGAGAAAGACGCCCAAAGCATCAGCAAGATCATCGCGACCCTGCTGCTCACCACACGTGCCGGTTCGATGCTCCACTACGGTCAGGAGATCGCGCTCGGTCCCACCAGCACCGCGCATCCCCTCATGCCATGGGGCAAGCCCGCAGCCCCTGCCGACTCCAATCCAAAACGCCCTGCCGTCGCCGCGACTACCCCGCCACAGCCCCCTGCCAACGACGTCGCCGCGCAGGACGCCGACCCGGACTCACTGCTCAACTGGTATCGCCATCTCAGCGTGTTGCAGCACACCAGTATGACGCTCCGCTCCGGTACCACCGTGGTGCTGAACCACGATGACGATCACGTGGTGGCCTGGGTGCGCAAGCCCCAGTCGGTCTCGCTCAACACGCCCGCGCTGGTCTTCGTCTGCAACCTCTCCGCCAGTCCAGTCAAGCTCTCCCTGCGCCCGGACATGCAACGCCTGCACCTCAAGGGCAGCTTCCTTCGCTCCACCCTGCGCTCCGACAACGCCATGGGAGCACTCAATCTCGACGCCATCACCCTCCAGCCCTACGGCATCTACATCGGTGAGCTTCGCTACTAAAACGTACCTGCACTATCCTCCAAACGAGCAGGCAACACCGCCGCATAGCCCTCGTACACCCGGTCAAACACCGCATCCCACCCGCACATGAGTGCCGCCGCACGAGCCGCTGCACGCATCTGCCCCAGCCGGGCCGGGCTCTGCGCCACCGCCGCAATCGCCGCGCTGAATCCATCATCCTTCGCGACAAACCCGGTCACACCATCCTCCACGATGTACTTCGGGCCACCATCCGGAGTCACCACCGCAGGCACGCCGCTGGCCAGCGCCTCCAGCACCACATTGCCAAAGGTATCGGTGTGCGATGGAAACACCAGCAGATCCATATCCGCATATGCCGTCGCCAGGGCATTCCCCCGCAGCACTCCGGCAAACTTCGCCCGCACCAGCGCTCTCCGCAGCGCAGCCTCCTCGCCTCCGTGCCCTGCGATCACGAACTCCACCCCTCGCACCCCACGCGCAGCCAACTCCCGCTCCACCCGCCCCAGCAGTGCCACGTTCTTCTCGATCGAAAGCCGACCCACATAGCCCAGCACCAGCCTGCCATCGTTCGCTTTGCGCGTCCGTCGCTCCGGCGTAAACAGCTCGGTATCCACGCCCCGCTGCATCAGGTTGCTCGGTCGACCCGTGACGCCCTCCAGCATCGCGCACAGCTCGCGGTTGGGGGCAAACAGCACCTCGGCCTGACGGTAAAACTGCGCCGTCAGCCAAAGCGTACTCGCCTCCACCCCATGCTGCGCCTTGGCCATGGAGCGTCGTGAAAGATGCGGACTCAGCCAGCCCATCCGTCGCGCTGCATACTCATGCAGATTCGTGTGCCACGAAGCCGCCAGCGGAATCCCCAGCCTGCGAGCGAAGTACGCACCAAACAGACCCAGCTCACTCGGCCCCGTCACATGGATCACATCCGGACGAAACCGCTCCAGCTCCAGCGCGATCTCATCGCTGTGCCGCCAGAAAATAGCATCGAACTTCAGGTCTTTCTCAATCCGCACTGCAGCGCGGCTGCGACCCAGCTCCAGCGTCCGCACCGCGCCGGTCTGCTCCACCGCCTCGGCTCGCGTCCCTGCCCGAATACACAAAAATGGCAGCTCACGCCGCATCGCATACGCCACAAAATTCCGGCTCGTATGCGCCACCCCATTCACTTCATGGAAGGAGTCCGGAAAGTAAGCAACCCGCACCGCGCGCACCGCTTATACGTCGAGCTTCGCCAGCGTCGTTCGCATCTCGCCAGACTCATTCCACGCCATCCGCAAACCGCCAGACAGCGGAGCCGAGCCCAGCAAGCGCACAATGCCAAGCACGCCACTTGCAATCCGCGAGGGCCGTCCATGCCCCCATAGCTCCGACAGCGGCGTGATCATGCCGTTCGCATCCGGATGATAAACCCGCTCATCCCAGCGGCGCGAGCCAGCCGGAAACTGCGGATAGTCCCGTATCGCATCCAGCGTCGACTGTAGCAGCCGATGCTTCCACGGCTGCGCATACTGCGGCATAAACAGCACGTGGCTCTCGCGCTCCTTGCGAACCTCGTAGACAAACTCGTTGAAGCTGGTCGCATGCGTCAGGTTGATGTTCGCGTTCGGCTCCACCCCATGCCGGTCGCCTCCGCTGATCACCAACTGGTTCCACTTGCCGGCCAGCACCGAGACCTCGCGGTTCTCTTTCCAGTTCCGCAGCCCGTTCAGCTCCAGCGCATGGATGAACTGGCCGTTCTTCGCCAGAAAGTCGTTCACCAGCACTTCATGCTTCTCATTGCCAATGCGGTACAGGTCCCACAGCGGATGATTGAACACAATCAGAACCCCGGGAATCTCATCCAGTTCCGCCAGCATTCCATGCAGCGTGACCGACGTATTCAGGTCGGCCGGCGTCGCAGTAAATGCCTCGAACCGCTGCATCCAGTCCATCCCCGTCGCACTCGGTAGATTGTGAATGCCCAGGTGGAACGAGGTCTCGTGATACGGAACCGTCCACTCTACCGATACCGGAATATGCCGCGCCGAGGGCACTGAGCGCAACAGCATCGGCGCCGTAATGCAGTCATGGTCCGTAATCGAGACCATCGCCGGCAGTTGCACACTGTCTTCTATCTGGCGACGCTCCAGGTCAAACGCCAGCCGCGGAGTCAGCGGCGGAGTCCAGTAGCTGCGCGCATAGTCAGGAAATATCCCCGACTGCTCATGGCACCGCTGTTCCAGCCAACGCATGATCGGCTGCAGCGGACCCCAATCCTTCGACAGCTCTGCAATAAAATCCAGCGTCTCTTTCGACTGGTTGGTATGGCTATGCAGCGATACACCGGAGGCAAAACCCTTGGCTGCATGTGGCTCCCGCCACAGATATGAGATGCTCGACTGGCTCATCGGCTGCCTCCTGATTATTGCTGGTACTACCAGCATGGGCAGGCATTATGACGAGAGTGTGACTGCATCAAGAACAGTGCTTCAATTCTGGCAAACGTGGCGTAACTCTCTGGATTCCCATCAGGATAATCACCTTGCCCACAGCACGCACGCGCACCAGCTACCGGGTCTTGGCGATATCCGGCCCCAGAATCTCCTCCGCACACGGCGCAGGTTCCGCTGGAACCCCATTCCGCTCGGCCGCCTGCTGCATCTCCCGCGCTTCCATCTCCCGCTCATAGGCAGACTCCAGATGGTTCTTCGTCAGGCCCTGCTTCAGCACTTCAAACGCCTCCTCCGGAGTATCGACAAACTGGAACAGCTCCAGATCGCTCAGCGCAATCGTCCCCCGCTCCGCCATCGCCTCCAGGTTGATCACGTTCTTCCAGTAGCT
>DAICZO010000008.1 GCA_027311125.1 Acidobacteriaceae bacterium | reverse complement strand
CTCCTGGAAAGATAGTCGAGCAGCGTAGAAGCGTTGTCTCTACTGCTTGCGTTGGAGTAGACCCAAAGGTTAGCAAGGTGTTGCGGTTTATTTTTGGAGTATATTTTTCGCTGAAAACGCGACTTTTCTTGATTTTCTGGGTGCTTTCGGCGCGACGGGAGGTAGAGTGCAACTTTAGTTGCAGCTTCGCTGGGGACCGATTGAAGGGACGAGATTCTCTGGAGCAGCTAGCTGGTAGCGGTGGGCGAATCGTAGTCGTCGGCGGTGATGACCGCACCTGTGGCCAGGACTAGCTGGTGGCGGTGGGTGAATCGTAATCGTCTGCGGTGATGACCTGCAGGCCGGGGGTGGTGATGAGTTGCTGATCGATGAGGATGATGGTGCGGGCGGCTCCGCCGGAGTATGTGGTCTGGGCTCCGCTGTAGGTGGCGACGGTGGTGGTGGTGGGGACGGTTCCGGTGGGAACCATGACGATGGTATAGGTGCCGGTGGGGATGTTGATGTAGCCCGTGTTGATGGGGAAGGTGAGATTGGTGACGATGGGAGTTACGCCGGTGAGCTTTTGTCCGGCGGGGACGGCGTAGATATCGACGGCCGAGATGCGCGTGGCCTGATCGACGAAACGCAGGGAGATTTGTCCGGAGGGCGCGGGCTGACTTTGATCTTTGAGGATGACTTCGTCGAGGCTGGCCGCGGAGTTTCCGATGAGTGCGGTGTACTGGCCGGAGGCGGCGAAGGTAGCGGTCGCCGTGGAGAGGACCTGGGTGGTGCCGGCGGATTTGGCGGAGATGGTGTAGGTGCCGGGGTTGATGGGGACGTAGGAGGTGATGGTGCCGAAGCCGAGGTTGTAGGCGAGGACGGCAGTGCCTTCGTACATGTCGAGGCCGGCGGCGTCGGGGGAGGCGTCGATGATACGAACCTGGGAGCGGCTGGGGGTGCTGACGATGCCCTGGCATCCTGTGAGAGCGGCGAGGAGTCCTACAGCGGGAAGGGCGATGGCGATACGGAACGCGCGCCCTGCGGTGAGGCGGTGTTGGCGAGAGATCGGCTTACGTCGCGTCTTAGAATGAAGCATCGATATGTTTCACTCTAAACGATTTTGCCGCGGTAGGCGACGATGTAGTGGCGAGGAGGTAACGAGGACGATGCGGATGGGAGGCGCACGGGCGCTGGTGGTGGGATGGACGATGAGTATGGCAGTCTGCTTGCTGGCAGCGGTTGGCCAGACGCCAGGTGCAGAAGGTCCGGGTGCGAGTTTAGCGGGTAAGCCTCGAGTGGAGGCGATACCAAGCATGGGGGAGAAGCTGGGTGCAGCGTTCTCGGCGACAAAGCATAAGGGCAGCTATGAGTTCAAGCTGACGAACGCGGACTGGCTGGATACCGGAGTGACGCTGGTGGAGGGGGAGCAGGCGAGCTTTGCCGTGACCGGGAGTTTTACGCTGGGGGATGGACGGGTGACCGGGCCGGAGGGAATGGAACGGGGATGGAAGGATTTGCTGCGGCAGTTTCCGCTGAACTCGGCGAAGGTGGGGGCGGTGGTAGGG
>DAICZO010000064.1 GCA_027311125.1 Acidobacteriaceae bacterium | reverse complement strand
GAGTTGCACCTGACGGGGCTGGCGCCGTAGGGTTCGGCACAGGATGGTGCGTGGGAGCGGGTGATTTCGCCGGACACGATTGGCAATGTGACGAATGGCAAGGCTGGGGTGTGCTCTGCGGGATCGCCGGTATGGTCTCCGGATGGGAAACGGCTGGCGTTTGTGTCGGACTGCGAGGCGAAGGGTTCGGGCTGGGCGGCGAGTGAGCATGGCGAGATTTTTGTGTGGACGCTGGCGGGCAACGGGCTGAAGCAGGTGACGCAGGTGAAGGGCAGCATAGAGGAGATGGCGTGGTCTCCGGATGGGAAGTCGATTGGTTTTTTGTATGTAGAGAATGCGACGCGCAGCGCGGGGGCGTTGGCGGCGATGAAGCCGTGGGCGGGCGTGATTGGCGAGGATGGCGTGGAGGTGCAGCGGGTGGGGGTGACGGACGTTGCGAGTGGCTCGTTTGCGCAGGTGACTCCGGCGGGACTGCATGTGTATGAGTTTGACTGGGCTCCTGACTCTAGCCGGTTGACGTATGTGGCGGCGAATCCTCCGGGCGAGAACAACTGGTGGGTGGCACAGATTTATGTGCAGACGATTCAGCGGCCGGGGATGCAGACGCTGCAGGCCGCAACGCCGGGGACGTATGAGCCCAAGTCGATTCTGGATACGACGAAGCTGGCGGGCGAGTTGCACGGGTTGCAGGTGGCGGTGCCGCGCTGGTCTCCGGATGGGACGAAGGTCGCGTTTATTGGTGGGCTGATGAGCGATCAGGGTTCGACCGGCGGTGATGTGTATGTGATGTCGGCGGCGGGCGGGCAGCCACGGAATATTACTCCGGGACGTGCGGCTTCGGTGGCGTATCTGGCTTGGTATAGCGACAACCAGATCGGAGTTGCGGAGCATGTGGGAGGCAGCAGCCACCTGGCGTTGCTGGACGAGGCTACGGGTAGCGAGGTGCCGGTGCATGGGGCGGAGATGACCTTTCCGGGGTCGATTGGCGCGGGCGGGATGGCGATGAAGATCTCGCTGGCGAAGACGGGCAATGGCGAGGTGGCGTTTATCCGCAGCTCGTTTGAGCGGGCTCCGGAGGTTTGGGCTGGGCCATTGACCAATCTGCGGCAGATTACGCATTTGAATGATGGGCTGAAGCCTTCGTGGGGCAAGACGGAGAATATCGAGTGGGTCAATGACGGGTTCAAAGTGCAGGGCTGGCTGCTGTATCCGGCGAACTACGATGCGACGAAGAAGTATCCGCTGATCGTGAGTGTGCATGGCGGGCCATCGAGCGCGGTGACTCCGCGGTGGCCTGGGGTGGGCTATGGTGGGGTGCCGTTTTCGGCGCTGGGCTACTTTGTGTTTATGCCGAACCCACGCGGAAGCTATGGGCAGGGAGAGAAGTTTACGCAGGCGAACATCAAAGACTTCGGCTATGGGGATTTGCGGGATATTTTGACGGGGATGGATGTGCTGGAGAAGCGGCTGCCGATCGACAAGAACCGAGAGGGGCTGACGGGCTGGAGCTATGGCGGATTTATGACGATGTTCGGGGTGACGCAGACGACGCGGTTCAAGGCGGCGGTGGCGGGTGCGGGGATCAGCGACTGGAAGAGCTACTACGGGGAGAACTCGATTGACCAGTGGATGGTGCCGTTCTTTGGGAAGACGGTGTATGACGATCCGGCGGTGTATGCGAAGAGTTCGGCGATTGAGTACATCAAAAATGTGAAGACACCGACGCTGGTGGTGGTGGGGGATCGCGATGGCGAGTGCCCGGCGCCACAGAGTTTTGAGTTCTGGCATGCGCTGCGGGCGGAAGGCGTGAAGACGCAGTTGGTGGTGTATCCGAACGAGGGACATGCGTTTCGCAGCCTGGAGCATCGGCGGGATGTGCTGGAGCGGGCACTGAGCTGGTTTGAGGTGGAGATGCCGCAGAGCAAGCAATAAGCAGGAAACGAGGTGGCGGGAGAGCGCTTTTGCCATCTGGATTGACGAGAGCTGCGTGTTAACAAAACTGCGGGCATTTGCTTCCGCAGTGCGCAGCTTTTACACTAGGGAATCAGCTAAACAGCGGTTTGTATGTGACCGTTCAGCTTGAGTTTGGGTTGGACGGGGAGGTTCAATGCGTCGGTTTGTCACTTTAGTAGTTCTACTTCTTTTCACGCTTCCTTTTGGTATGTCGATCGCTGGTTGCGGCAAGAAGGCTTCGGCCGCTTTTTGTGTTGCTGGCGACTCGGGTCCGGTTGTGGGTCAACTTACAACGGTCACGCTGCAACCCAAGCTGTACGGCATCTCTTTGAACTTTGCTGAGATCGGGCAGGTGAGTTCGCCGACGACGGCGGATTGCAAGGGAAGCTCGGTTTCAGTGACGGGGTACACGTACGCGACGACAGACCTGACGGTTGCGGACGTAAACCCGACGACCGGGCGGCTGTGTGGTGGTACGTGGAACCGTAACTCGGGCGGCGGCATTGCGGACTTTACGACCTGCAACCCTACGAACAAGAGTGGAACGGCATACATTACGGCAACAGCACAGGGTGTGACCAGCAATCCATTGCCGGTGTATATCCATCCGGTGGTGACGAGCGTGGTGCTGGGCAGTCCATCGACGGACTGTATCAATGATCCTGCGACGAACTGCAGCACGGCCTCGGCGAATTACTCGCCTGCGAGCTGCACGGTGAATCCTGCGAACGGCTGCTGCACGGTGGCACCTCCGCTGGTGGCGACTGCGTTTGCGGCCAATTCGTGCTTGTCGCAAGGACAGACGGGCGTGCTGGCGGCTCGGGTGTATGCGGGCTCAGGTAACAATGTGACGAACATCAGCTGCCAGGCGGGCCACTTGAATTACACGCCGCAGAACACGTCGGTCGTGACGATCGATCAAAACGGCGTGGCGACTGCAGTTGCTCCTGGATCGACGATTATCAATTCGAATCTATCGAATGCGGGCAGCTCGGCTGGGTTCTTCTCCACGTGTCCGCCGGCTTCGATTTCGCTGACGATTCCGAACTCCACGAACAACACCAGCGTGGTGGTGAAT
>DAICZO010000058.1 GCA_027311125.1 Acidobacteriaceae bacterium | reverse complement strand
CCATAGTGATGTACTCCTTCGTGATGGATGATGCGTGGTTGACTGTTGGCTTACGCCGCCTGCAGGCTGGGTTGCGTGATAGTGCGTGGTTGTATTGCACTCGGCGAGAAACGGAGAAGGTGAAGTTTAGGGGCGATGGGTGTCACTCGCCCTCCGGAAAGTCTGCGCCGCGGGTGGTGGACTCCCAAGTGGCGATCTCCTGCTGCCAGGCGTCGAGCTTGTTGCGGAGACGCTGGAGGGTGCTGGCTCCGAGGAGCAGGCGCAGCGGGGGGTGGGGCGATGCGACGACCTGCATCATAGCGTGGACGGCGCGGAGGGGATCGCCCTTCTGCTTGCCATCCTGAGAGGCGAAGTAGCGGCGCATGTTGCCGGCGGTGGCGTCGTAGTCGGGGATGACGGCTGCGGCCTGAACGCCGGAGCGGCCGAGGAAGTCGGTGCGGAAGGGGCCGGGCTCAACGATGGTGAGGTGGATGCCGAGGGGGGCGATCTCCTGTGCGAGCGCTTCGGAGAGGCCTTCGACGGCAAACTTGGTGGCGTTGTAGAAGCCCATGCCGGGGCTGGCGACCAGGCCGCCGATGGAGGAGAGATTGAGGATGTGGCCGCTGCCCTGTTTGCGGAAGTGAGGAAGGAAGGCGCGGGTGACACGCAGGAGGCCGAAGACGTTGGTCTCGAACATGGGCATGTATTCGTCTTCGGTCGCTTCTTCGATGGCACCGGCGATGCCGTAGCCGGCGTTGTTGACGAGGACATCGATGGGGCCGTAGCTGGCGGTGGCCTGGGCGACGACGGAGGCGACCTGAGCGGCGTCGGTGACGTCGAGGGCGAAGGTCTTGGCCATGCCGGGATACTGCTGTTCGAGGTGGGCTATCTGCTGGGGCTTGCGAGCGGTTGCGATGACCTTGCCGCCGGACTTGAGGACTTCTTCGGCGAGCAGACGACCGAAGCCGGTGGAGGCTCCGGTGATGAACCAGGTGCGAGTTGTATTTGCGTTAGCCATGACTCAAGAGATGCTCCGCAGAGTGGTTTGGTTCTTCGCTGGCTGGGATTGTTTGGCGACTGGAAGGCGATGGACGGGGCTGATCCGGGTGGCAGCGCTTGCCCGAAGGAGCAGGCAGGCTGGGGGCCGGAGCCGACGCGGTTGGGGTTCACCCATTCAGGCTGGTTCCTGCGACCGAGGGCATGTACTGCTTTTCAATGGCTTTAACCTTGTTGAGGCGGCGGACGAAGCGTTCTTCTTTGGCGATGAAGTTGGCCTTGAGGTAGCTTTCGACGCACTCGAAGGCGAGGGCGGGGCCGATGATGCGTGCGCCGAGGACGATGACGTTCATCTCGTCGTGCTCCACTCCCTGGTGGGCGGAGTAGGTGTCGTGGCACATGCCGGCGCGGACGCCGGGCATCTTATTGGCAGCGATACAGACGCCTACACCGGAGCCGCAGATGAGGATGCCACGCTCGGCGGCACCGGACATGAGGGCTTTGCCGACAAGGACGGCGAAGTCGGGGTAGTCGGAGGGTTCGGTGTTGTAGGCCCCGAGATCGTCTACTTCGTGGCCCAGTTTGCGGACGTAGTCGCGGACTTCTTCCTTGAGGGGAAAGCCGGCGTGGTCGGAGGCGATGGCAATCTTCATGGGTTGAATCTATCCTTTGGCTTCCGTCCGGGGGTTGCCGGGGTCTACGGTACTGCTGAAGTAGACGTTGCAAACTGGAGGAAGCAACCGCGTGGACTAGGAGCCGTACTGGTCTTCGAGTTCCCAATCGTTCTCGGGAGGGACGCTGTCTTCGTAGGTGGCCTGGAGGGAGGTGGAGCGCTCGGTGGGAGGCTGCTCGTCGTCTTTACGGACCATCTCTCGTTCGCTGGTAACCATAGAGTTCTCTGGAGTTGGACTGCGGTGGGCGGGGTGGCGGATCGAGGAGACTCCGCCACCTGCCGGGTTTACTTTTTGAGCAGCTTTTTGGCGTGCTCGACGACGTTGGAGACGCTGATGCCAAACTTCTCCATGACGATGGGGCCGGGAGCAGAGGCACCGAAGTGGTCGATACCGATGACCGCTCCGTTGTGACCGACATACTTGTACCAGCCCATGGTGGCACCGGCCTCGATGGCGATCTTGGGGGTGGCTTCGGGGAGCAGGCTGGCCTTGTAGGCGGGGGTCTGCTCGTCGAAGATCTTGAAGCTGGGCATGGAGACTACGGTGGCGCCGATGCCGATGGCCTTCAACTCTGCAGCAGCCTTGAGGATGAGTTCGACCTCGGAGCCAGCGGCGATGAGGATGATGTCCTTGCCGGTGGAATCGAGGGCGTAGGCACCGTGGCGGACTCCGGCGTGCACGTTGTATTTCTCGTTATCGAGGACGGAGAGGTCCTGACGGGAGAGCGCCATGAAGCTGGCGGACTTGCGTTCGACAGCGAGCTGCCAGCAGGCGGCGGTCTCGTTGGCGTCGGCAGGGCGGAAGTCGGTGAGCTGGGGGATGGCACGGAGGCTCATCAGGTGCTCGACCGGCTGGTGGGTGGGACCGTCTTCGCCGAGGCCCACGGAGTCGTGGGTGAAGACGAAGAGGGAGTGGACCTGCATGAGCGCGGCCATGCGGATGGCGGAACGGCAGTAGTCCGAGAAGACGAAGAAGGTGGAGCCGAAGGGGATAAGACCACCGTGGGCCGCCATTCCGTTGACCATGGCGCACATGCCGAACTCGCGGACGCCGAAGAAGACGTTGCGGCCGGCGGGATCGACGTGGAAGCTGGGGGAGTCCTTGAAGATGGTCTTGGTGGAGGCGGTGAGGTCGGCTGCGCCACCGAAGAGCTCGGGAACGACACCGGCGATGGCGTTCATGACGATCTGACCGGCGTTGCGGGTGGCTACGGCTTTTTCGGTTGGGAAGACGGGGATTTTCTTCTCCCAGCCGGCTTCGAGCTGGCCCTTGATGGTGCGATCGAACTGGGCGGCTGGCTCGGGATAGGCCTTGGCGTACTCTGCGAACTCAGCTTCCCAGGCGGCCTTGGCGTCTTTGCCGCGGAGCTTGATGGTGTCCCAGTTGGCGCGGGCGGCGTCGGGGACGTAGAAGGACTTGTCTTCGGGCCAGCCGAGGTTTTTCTTGGTGGCCTTGACGGCTTCTGCGCCGAGGGCTTCGCCGTGGACCTTGTTGGTGCCAGCCTTGGGGCTGCCGTAACCGATGACGGTGCGGACGCGGATGAGGGTGGGCTTGGAGGTTTCGGCCTTGGCGGCGAGGATGGCGGCTTCGATGGCGGCGAGATCGTTGCCGTCGGCGACGGAGAGTACCTGCCAGTGGTAGGCCTCAAAGCGCTTTGTGACGTCTTCGGTGTAGCTGAGGTCGGTGGCGCCGTCGAGGGAGATAAGGTTGTCGTCGTAGAGGACGATGAGCTTGCCGAGGCCGAGGGTTCCGGCGAGCGACGCGGTCTCGTGGGAGATGCCTTCCATCAGGTCGCCATCGCCGCAGAGGACGTAGGTGTAGTGGTCGACGATGTTGTAGGTATCGCGGTTGTAGACGGCGGCGAGGTGTTTTTCCGCGGTGGCGATGCCTACGGCCATGCCGAAGCCCTGGCCGAGGGGGCCGGTGGTGACTTCGACGCCGGGGGTCTCACCGTACTCCGGGTGACCTGCGGTGTGGGAGCCCCACTGACGGAACTGCTCCAACTGGGACATGGGCAGGTTGTAGCCGGAGAGGTGGAGCGCGCCGTAGAGGAGGGCGGAGGCGTGACCGTTGGAGAGGATGAAACGGTCGCGGTCGATCCACTTGGGATCGGAGGGATCGTGCTTCATGAGCTTGTGGTAGAGCAGGTAGGCGATGGGGGCGCAGCCGAGGGGCGCGCCGGGGTGCCCGGACTTGGCTTTTTCAACGGCATCGACGGCGAGGAAGCGGAGGGCATTGATAGAAAGCTGGTCTAGTTCCTGCTGGTTGGGCTCGTGCTGCAGTTCGCTCATGCTTTTCCTTTGCTATGTGGAGGCGCGACGGGTGGAGGCGACTCGGTGAAGGGTGATTTGGTCGATCCGTACTAGTGTACTAGGCCGAGGGAGAGGTTCATCGTCTTTTTACCGATGGGTGATGGCGACGGAGTAGTCTTTGCCAAGCCAACGGTCTTCGGACGGCCAGTACAGGGTGAAGACAATGGTGCCGGTCTGTTTGGGGGTGGTGGGGATATCGGCGTAGCAGCCGGGGTAGCCTACGGTGCGGGATACGGTGGTCTGGGTGGTGGCCCAGTTATCCATGGACCAGTGGATGGAGAACGGGTTGGGGTCGAGGACGCGGAGGCTATGTCCTGCAGGGACACGGGTTACGGGGCGTCCGGTCTGGAAGACCTCAATCTGGCTGGTGAAGGTGCGCTGATCGGCGGGGACGGCGTAGCGCTCTTCGACGGCGGAGATGCGGTCGAAGACGCGGCCGTCGGCGGTGGAGCGGAGCAGCTTGATGTACTCCGAGTGGGCCCAGACGAGGGGCTGGGCGGAGCCGGCGGAACGACCAAAGTAGAGTCCTTCGGAGGGCATGTCGGCGTAGTCCCAGACTTGTTCGGGCATCATGCCGCCGATGGAGCTGAAGCGTTCGAGGGCGGTGATGTAGGGGTCGACGTCGTGTCCGGCGGCGAGTTCGTAGTGGCCACGCTCTCCGGTGAGGATGGGCCATGCGCGACCTTGTCCCCAGCCGAGGTAGGGGCCTCCGTCTTTTCGCTGGCCGTAGCCGTCGTGGTTGTAGCGGCGCCAGCAGGGGCCGAAGGGCGTGTCGATCTTGAGGACGTGATCGATGACCTTGAGGGAGTCGATGATGAGCGGATCGTCGGCGCGGCGGATGCCGTAGCGGACCAGTTCGAGGAAGCCGGAGTCGACGATCTCGCAGGCGTCGAAGGCGCTCTGCTCGCCGGGAGCGCGGTTGCCGATGTGGATCATGCCTGCGGGAATCTGCTCGTTGTGGAAGGATTCACCAACGGCGGGCGGGCGGATGCGCATGTAGTGGTGCGAGATGTCGGGATGTAGAATGCCGTTCGTGGTCGTGGTCCAGCGCTCCACGCGCGCTTCAATCCAGTCGGCAAACTCTTCGAGGAAGAGGCCGACCTCCTCGGAGCCGTGGTGGCGGAGGATGTCCGCAGCGCAGATGAGGGCTGCGATGACGGCGGCCAGCGTGGAGGGGCTGTAGCCCGCGTTCTCCTCCCAGCGCTCCTGCTGCGTGATGGGAGCGTAGCGGACGAGAAAGGCCGCGGCGGAGGTGACGAACGGGACCACATCGAAGTTGCCCAGGCCTTCAATCTTCCACAGTCGCCAGGCGAGCATGATGGGGAAGGCCACTTCGTCGAGCTGAATGCCAGCCCAGTAGGGAACGC
>DAICZO010000054.1 GCA_027311125.1 Acidobacteriaceae bacterium | reverse complement strand
GAGTTGCTCATCCATGGCATGCGCGGTCTAGTCTTCCGCTGGCAGCGTCAGGGATGGCGGAACGGGCGCGGTGCGGCACTCCAGCATCGGGACCTTTGGCTCCAGCTTCTTCGGTTGAGCTGCGAACTGAACATTCGATGGAAGTGGGTCCGAGGGCATAACGGCCATCCGTGGCAGAGTCGAGCGGATGCCCTCGCCTACGGAGCCGCCAGGAGTCTAGCAGTTCCGCTGCGCCTGGCAGCGTAACGGGCTATCCGCAATCTGCCTCGTGACACCTGCACCAATTTTTGAAGGAGTTCAGTGATGACGAATGTTCTGGAATCCCATTCCTTGTTTGAGATCGACGATGAACTCGATGGCCTGCTCGAGCAGATCGAAGAACAGGTCGAGGCGGAGGGAGAACCCTCGGAAGAGTTGTTGTCTCGCTTTCGGGAGTTTTGTGCGGCGCACGGAGAGAAGGTTGATCGGATCGGTCGCTTTGTGCGAATGATGGAGGCCCGCGAACAGTTCTGCCGGGCTGAGGCTGCGCGGCTTGGTGAACGGGCACGTGCCACGGCGAATAAGGTGGACCGGACCAAATCGATGGTCCTCTTCTATCTGATGAGCAGAGAACTCAGAAAGATCGAGGGTCGGGAGTTCACCCTGCGAATCCAGAAGAACAGCCAGGATTCTGTCCGCATCCTTGATGATGCAATTCTGCCGATGGCCTACCGCAAGGTCGAGGCTCGAATCGGAGGTGTTCTGTGGGAGACGATTCTCTCCTTCCTGCCAGAGGATCTGGAGCATGCTCTTGCCGCATGCATTCAGGAAACCAGACCAGATACCGAAGCTATCAAAGCTGCCGTGCTTCGTGACGAGAGCGTAGCCGGTGCTGAGGTGCGACGTGGCTCTCACCTGAGAGTGGCCTGAGAACTACGTTCGCGTGCGGAAGGGGTTTATGCCTAGTACCCTTGTCGCTCACGGAGATGATGAAGGCGCAAGATTCAGACCATCATGAACCACCTGCAAAGGCAGCATTCACGAATCCCCAAAACTCCCTGCTTCCATAAGCGCGCGAAGATCAGCAGCGCATATGCAGTCACGCGACTGGCACTCATGAACGAGCAGACGACATCGCCAGCTCATCGACTGCGAACTCTCCATATCTGAGCGCCAACACGATTCCACTGCGGGAACAGGTCAGGGACAGCGTTGAATTCGTCCGGCAGGTTTGGGAAGCGATCGAGCAATCCTTGCGCGAAGAAGATTCATGATCGACTCCACTCCTAGCAACAGACAGGAGGCCAATTGGAGATGTCGCCACTGTCGTCACCGGAGAGGCTCATACCAGATCTGGTGTGTCATGAGGCTGGTCAGCCTCTGTCCTGCCCATTGGCTGGCGAAGTATCCGGCAGGAAGAAGAACGGCCAGGAGTGCTAGGCCGCCAGCCACATCTGCAACTCGCTGTCGCGTAGACGTCGGGTCGACATGAGTTTCCGCACGGCAGTGCGGGCAGCTAGTTTGATTCGGTGTCTGCTTCTTCTGCGTATCGATTGGCAGCTTGGAGAGCTGCCCGGAACTGAACTTCATCACTTTCATCGTTTGCCTCCTCCTCTTCCTCAAAGTCCTGGTTGGCTTGAGCTATTGCATATGCGGCCCGTTCACGCTTGTCGCGACGGACGTCCAGAAGTTGTTCGCCGACGGTATGCTTCGGTGAATAGCAGTACTGGACGTAAGCCTCAAACAGCGACTGGTTCGGGATACAGCGTTTCAATAGATCCGGAAGATGGTGTTTATACATGTGCATCAGCGCCTCGGGCTCAATGCTGTAAGAGAGCGTTCGACCGTGATCCTCGACGGTAGCTTTGAGCCACCCCTGATCGATCCAGTGGTGGATCTCTGTCTTCCGGACATGGAGTGCCTGAGCAAGACTCTGCAGCGAGAAACGATCACAACGAATCTCCCGCACGTGAAGATGGTTTCTCTGCAGCATGTTCCGCACAGCCTTCGGCGTACGACCAAGCTTCTGGGCGATCTGCTCGATAGAGCGCCTGACGATCTCTTCACGCACATACTCGATCTCTTCGTCTGTCCAGCGTCGGTGGTCTACGCTGCTCTTGATCCCGTGCTGGATGACAAAGCGCCAGCAGGCTTCCTTCGTTCTGCCTGTCTTGCGTTGCAGACGTATTACGAGTTGCTCGATTTTGCTTCCAGACAGAACCTTGGCGCTGGCGACGAGAGTGAGAGCTTCGGCGTTCCAGCCCAGGGACTGAGGAGGGGTGTGTGACAAGCCTGCCATAGGTGCCTCGCGAGGGGAGACAAATGGATGAGATTGCCTTCACCAATAGAGCTTGTTGACAACGTGGAAATCGGACACTTTAGAGCGAGAATTTTCACAGTCCTGTGGAAATCTCGTCACTTTTCGGATACCGTGAGTTAAATGTACGGGCAGTCTGCCCCCTGGATAGATTGCCTAATCCCCTGCTGCGGGTGAACTATGACGTTACCCTCCCCTTCTGACTACTGCTGGGTCATTGGGTCAACGCCTCAGGGACGATGGATTGCTCCGGTGCTGAGTGCCGCGGTTGAAAGTGAATGGAAACAGGCGCTTAGGATCGCAACGACCCACCTGGGCGATCAGACCTTGGCTCCCGAACTGATGGAGCTTGCGATTCAGCAAACAGCGGAGTATCTTGCGAATCTGTCTCCACTTGCTGTGGAAGACGTTCGGCCGGTTCTCCTGCGCTTCTACCGGAATGCCGTAAGACGCCGGCAATATGCCGGGAAACGGCTAAGCTTTCGGGGGACCGCTACGGAACTTGAGGTTTTGTTACCTTCTGTCGAAAGTGCTTCGACTGCTGTTGAGTCAAAAGTTGATCTGTCTATTATCCTGCGCGAGACGTCTGCGGAGCTCCGTCAGGCCATGCTGCTTCGATACGGAGCCCGCAGTACATGGCGAGAGGTAGCGCAGGTGATGTCGAAGTCGGAAGAAGCGGTCCGAAAGAGCTGCCAGCGGGAACTCTTTCGGATTCGTGGAAGACTAGGGCTCAAGGAGCGTGCGAAGCGAATTTGACCAAATCTATCTAAAGACTCGGAGAACATTCTGTGAACAAGATTCACCACTTCGAGAGCGATGACAAGAACGACACGCATTTGTTCGCTGAGATGCAACGATATGTGCTTGAACACTATCCGAATCCCCAGCGCATTGGGTGCCTTGATCACGACACGCTCAAAACATTCGTAGAGGCTCCAGCCAAGCTGGATCTATCCAATCCAAGATATCTTCACATCCTTCAATGCGCAGAATGCACGCGCGAATTGATCGCACTCCGGCGGGCCAGAGAAGCAGAGCTGTAAGTTGCGCATGATTGGAAGGTTCCATCGTTTAGTGCCTTAAATTTCTTTTGAGGCCACAATCTAAGAGGCACGAGGGGTGCTGATCTGAGCCAACTGTGCCTCGTGATGGAAACATGGCAGACATACGTCCTTTCAAGATGCCTGATTAGGTCAGGATGATAGCTGCCAATTTGTCCGCAGTCGGAGGAGATGGCGTTAACCAGTCGCGATCTGCCGAGTGTCGCGTCCCTTTGCCTAGACCTCTAGACCTCTGTCCTTGCAGAAGTTGCAGCCTACTCTATTCCAGCGTCCACGGTGACTGCTTAGACCAGTGCCGCATTGCATTGGTCGCCCAGGCAGTTGTCTGGTCTTTGTGACAGGAGGTGCAGGCGTTCGGGATCTGGTATTTGTCTGTCATGGCCGGTGTGATGAACTTAAAGGTATGGGCACTGACGAAGGAGCCGGGTACGCCTTCGCTCTCAATCTTCGGCATATGGCAGGCGACGCACTGGCTTCCCGGGCTGCCGTCTTTGTGGTGAGTATGCTCCTCCATCGTTGCCACGCGCGGGCCATTCGGAGAGGTGGTGCTGTGGCAGTCGAGGCAGATCTTGTCTGCGGGCTTGCGGAGTTGGGCATAGTTCTCCGTGCCGTGCACATCGTGGCACGAGGCACAGGTGACGCCATGCTGATACATCACGCTCTGCACAAAGTCATTTCCTTGCATTCGGTTCTTGTGTGCCGTCCCGTCCGCAAAGTGTGTAAAGGTGGTCTGTCCCAGCGTGTGATCCTCCAGCTTCCAGTAGTCCGCAAGGTGGAGGCCGACGCGATAGCCAACAGGCCAGTCATAAGCCTTCCCGTCGATCAGATTTGTGAGCGGCCGTCCTTGAGAATGACACTGGATGCAGGTGTCGTTGTTCGCCACGTCGTCCATCTGCGAGGGATTGAGGATGTTGGCGCGTGAGGGGTGAGCCACATGTTCACTGCCGGGTCCGTGACACCGTTCGCAGCCAACGTTCCATTCTGCAACCTGCTTGGTACGAATGTCGTAATCCACGGAATGGCAGCCATCGCAGGTAGGGCCTGTTGGCCGCTGCATATTATCG
>DAICZO010000047.1 GCA_027311125.1 Acidobacteriaceae bacterium | reverse complement strand
GAGTTGGGGCTCTTCTGGAAGACGGGCTGGTTGGCGGCCTCGACGGCGGCGTTGATGCGAGCCTGGGGTTTGGGTGGGTCGGGCTGGGTGGCCGAGGCGTTGAGATGAGCGAGGAAGGTTTCGGCAGCGAGTTGACTGGCGACTTCGCCAGCAGCGGCGCCCCCCATGCCGTCGCAGACGATGAAGGCACCGATCTCAGGCGCGGCGGCACATGCGTCTTCGTTGCCGTGGCGAACGAGACCTTGATGCGAGAGCATGGCGTAGATGAGGTTGCTGGAGGACAAGATATAAAAAGTAACGCTTCGGAGAAAACGATACACGCAACAGCGCGGAACACAAAGGCTACGTTAGTGTAAGGGATCAAGGGAGAGACGATGGCGGGGAGTGGGAACCGGATAATCAAGGGCAATAACCTGACGATTTTGAAGAAGATGGCGGCGGAGTCGGCGGCGTTGATTTATGTCGATCCACCGTTCAATACAGGGCATCGGCAGACCCGGGCACGGATCAAGACGGTGCAGGACGACGCGGGCGACCGGGTGGGATTCGGGGGTAAGCGATATCGCACAGAGGTTGTACGCGGCAAGACGGCGGCAGGAGCGGGGTATGCGGACCAGTTCGAGGACTTTATCGGATTTTTGCGGCCGCGGATGGAGGAGGCGCGCCGGGTGCTGACGGCGACGGGATCGCTGTTTGTGCACATTGATTACCGCGAGGTGCACTACTGCAAGGTGATGCTGGACGAGGTGTTTGGGCGGGAGTGTTTTCAGAACGAGATTATCTGGGCGTACGACTATGGGGCGCGGGCGACGAAGCGGTGGCCGGCCAAGCATGACAACATCCTGTGGTACACGAAGGACCCGGAGGCGTACACGTTCCACCTGGAGGCGAGCGACAGGATTCCGTACATGGCACCGAAGCTGGTCGGCGCGAAGAAGGCGGCGCGTGGCAAGACTCCGACGGACGTGTGGTGGCACACGATCGTGTCACCGACGGGCAAGGAGAAGACCGGGTATGCGACGCAGAAGCCGCTGGGGATGCTGGAGCGGATCGTGCGAGTGCATAGCAATCCGGGAGAGCTGGTGGTGGATTTTTTTGCGGGTAGTGGGACAACAGGCGAGGCGGCGGCGAAGAACGACCGGAGGTTCGTGATGGTGGACGAGAGCGCCGAGGCGGTGGCGGTGATGAAGAAGCGGCTGAAGCCGTATATGAAGTAACGGAGCGGGTTGCGCGGTGTCGATTATCGAGCGGAGCAGGCTATTGCACGCGACGGATTTCGGAAAGAAACGTCCAACGGACAGGTGTACGAAGGAGCCTCCGATGAGACGGATTTGGATGAAGAGTTTTGGTGCGGCGGTGGTTGCGATCGCGATGATGACGTGTGGGGCGGTGGCACATGGTCAGACGGTGAAGGTGAACTGGCGGGAACGGGCGCCGTTCAAGGATTTCCGGACGTTTCGGATTGCGGCCAACCAGCAGGATGATTTCTATACGCAGTTTGTGCCCAAGTATGTGACGCGAGCCCTGGAGGCGAAGGGCCTGAATCCGGCGACGGGGAACGATCCCAGCGATCTGATCGTGGTGTTTCACTTCAAGACGCAGGATGTTATGGACTCCACGACGACGATGGACGGCTATGGCTGGGGCGGCGGACCGTGGGGTGGATG
>DAICZO010000044.1 GCA_027311125.1 Acidobacteriaceae bacterium | reverse complement strand
TGGATGCGGCACTGGTAGGGCGGGCCGCGGTGCAGGCGCTGGTGGCGGGGGAGAGTGACCAGATGGTTGCGTTGCTGCCGTTGGCGGAGCAGGGGGGGGCGAGGTATCGGCTGGTTCCGCTGGCTGAGGTTGCGGGCGTGGAGCGGCCGATTCCAGCAGAGTGGCTGGATGGCGGACCGCTGGCGGTGACGGAGAAGTTTTGTGAGTATGTGCAGCCGCTGGCAGGTGAGTTGGCGGCGTATGCCCCGGCGATGCTGCCGGGTGTGGTGCCGGTGGTGATACCGGAGATGGTTTCAGCAAAGGAGCAAGGCTAATGGCGTCGATACGGGAGCAGCAGAAGAGCAATCTGGGCGTGTTGATCTTTGGACGGAAGCGTCCGGGGTTCGATCAGGAGTGGAGCCGCAGCATTCGGGAACGGACACTGGCGACGTTGCAGGGGATGGGATACCAGTGCTTTGGCGCGGAGAACGTGGTGCTGGACGATACGACCATCCATGCGGCGATGGACACGATTGTGGCGGCGGAGTGCAAGGCGCTGATTGTGATTCAGCCGTCGATCAGCGATGGCCAGTTTGCGCTGACGATTGGCCAGCGGTGGGCGCATCCGGTGATCTTGTGGGCGACGCCGGAGAAGCAGGGCGATGGCAAGGTGAGCTCGTGTGCGCTGGTGGGGCAGCATCTGTGGGCGTCGATCTACCGGCAGGCGGGGCATCCGTTTGAGCTGGTGTATGGCGGGCCGGAGGTGGATCCGACAGCGATGACGGCGCAGTTGCACAAGGCGATTGCCCTGGCACAGACGGTGACGATGCTGAAGCGGAGCAAGGTAGGAGTGGTGGGGACGCATGTGCCGGGATTTATCGACCTGGCGGCGGATCCGTTTCTGATTCGGAAGACGTTCGGGTTGCAACTGCATCCGCTGAGCCTGCCGCAGTTTGTGGATCGGGTGGCTGCGGTGGATGAAGCGGCTGTGAACGCGGACGTGGTGAAGGTGCGTGCGCTGGATTTGCCGGAGAGCGTAGCGGGAGGCGAGGGGGTGACGGATGCAGCGCTGGCCGTGAACTCGCGCTACTACCTTTCGATGCTGGAGCTGATGCAGGAGGCGGGGCTGGATGGGTTGGCGCTGCAGTGCTGGCCGGAGCTGCCGAATGTGGTGGGGCAGTGGCCGTACCTGGCGGTGTCGCGGCTGACGACGGAAGGTCAGGTGGTGTCGATTGAAGGCGACGTAGACGGCGCGATTGCGGGGCTGATGAGCAGCCTGATGGGCATGGGGCCATGGTTTCTGACGGACTGGCTGGAGCATGACGAGAGCACGATTCAGTTCTGGCATCCGGGGATGGCTCCGCTGGATATGTGCTGCGAGGTGGGTGGGGAGGATGGTCCTTCGCTGGGCGAACACTTTAATGGAGCGCGTCCGTTTGTGGTGGATGGGATGTTGCTGGTGGGCGGAATGGTGACGGTGTCGCGGCTGTGGCGCTGCGATAACCGATACCACATGACGGCGTTTGAGGGACGCGCGGTTGAGCCACGGCGGCGGTTGTCGGGTAACACGCTGCTAGTGGAGGTGAGTGGTGAATCGGTGCCGGTGCGGTTCGATCGGCTGATCCATGCGGGGATGCCGCATCATGTGACGCTGCACCATGGCGAACATGCGGAGCAGTTGCGGCGGCTGGCGCGTTTGTTGTCGATTGAGTGGCATGGTTAGGGTTGGGGTTGAT
>DAICZO010000042.1 GCA_027311125.1 Acidobacteriaceae bacterium | reverse complement strand
ACCGCCTTAGCCGCACTCTTCGCCCCACGCCTCGCCACCCACTTTGGCTGGCAGCACGTCTACGGATTCGCCGCCGCCATGATGCTCCTGCCTCTCCTCGTGATGATCCTCTTCGCCAAGGAGCCACCGGACATCGAACACCAGACCCTCGGCGAACACCTCAAGTGCTTGCGCGAGAAAGACGGATGGGCCTTCAACTTCATCTACATCATCACCTTCGGCGGATTCATCGGACTCGCCACCTTCCTGCCATCCTTCTTCGTCAAGCAGTTCCATGTCTCCAAAATTGAGGCGGGCAGCCTCACCGTATTAGCCACCCTTACCGGATCAGCCACACGAGTCGTCGGAGGCTGGTTCGGAGATCGCATCGGTGGCATCACCACCATCTCCGTAGTCTTCCTCATCACCATCGCGGGACTCTTCGGTCTTATCGCATCGCCATCGCTTCTCGTCACCACCCTCCTCTTCATGCTTTGCTTCGCTGCTCTCGGCGCAGGTAACGGTGCGGCCTTCCAACTGGTCCCTCTCCGTTGGCCCATCACCACAGCCGTTGCAGGCAGCATGATCGGTGAAATCGGCGCTCTCGGTGGAGGCATCCTGCCCAACCTCCTTGGCCAATCCAAGCAACACACCGGCTCCTACAGCATGGGTTTTATCGTCTACGCTGGACTTGCCTCCGTCATCCTCATCATGATTCGAATCGTCTCCAGGGGCTGGACCAGCACCTGGGTCGGCAAAGGTGGACGGGCCATCAATCCACCCGTAGAAGAACCAGCCATGGCCGCCGACTAACCTCCAACAACCCAACGCCGGATACAGCACAACGCCTCTCGCGCTGTATCCGGCCCTACCCCTGCATCCATTTAATTCCAGTCCAAACATAAATTCTTACTCGAAACTAAAGTATGATTTCGTCGCAAGGAAAATCTCCTCTTCGCGTACCGCCAACGAACAGGCCTTTCCAAAATGCAAACGAATCACACCACAGGCGAGGGGCTCACAATGACCATGGATGCAGTCAACAGACGTTCTTTTCTCAAGGCAATCGGCACCACCGGCATGATCTCCGCTCTCCCCGAGCTTGCCTTCAGCCAACCCTCCGGCTCCCTCATCCACGAGGTCGCAGCACCCAGCCAGGACGCCGACGCCCTCCCCAAACACACCATCAAATTTGCAGTCTGCGGCATGAGCCACGATCACATCTACGGCATGGTCGGCGCTATCCAGCGCGGCGGCGGCATCCTCGTCGCCTTCAAAGGCGAAGAGCCTGAAAAAGTAGCAGCCTTTGCCAAACGCTTCCCCGAAGCCAAGCAGGTCAACACCGACGAAGAGATCCTCAACGATCCCTCCATCCAGCTCGTCCTCAGCTCGACAATCGCCAGCCACCGCGCCCCCCTCGGCGTCCGCGTCATGCAGCACGGCAAAGACTTCCTCAGCGACAAGCCCGGCATCACCACTCTCCAGCAACTCGCCGACGTCCGCAAAACCATCGCCGAAACCAAACGCATCTACGGCATCATGTACAGCGAGCGCCTCGAAGTCAAAGGCGCAGTCAAAGCTGGCGATCTCGTCCACTCCGGCGCCATCGGTCGCGTCATCCAGACCATCAATATCGCACCCCACCAGGTCGAGCAGCCGCGCCGCCCCGGCCAGGAGTACAACGGCGGAGCCTCCACCCGTCCCGACTGGTTCTGGGAGCCTGCACTCTACGGTGGCATCCTCTGCGACATCGGTTCCCACCAGGTAGACCAGTTCCTCTACTACACCGGCTCCACCGAGGCCGAGGTCGTCGCCTCCCAGATCGCTAACATTCAGCACCCCCAACACCCGCGCTTCCAGGACTTCGGCGACATGATGCTCCGTGGTGATCGTGGCTTCGGCTACGTCCGCCTCGACTGGTTCACCCCCGACGCCCTCGGCACATGGGGCGACGGTCGCCTCTTCATCCTCGGCACCGAGGGCTACATCGAGGTTCGCAAATACACCAACGTCGCCGTCAGCAAATCCGGCAACAACCTCTTCCTCGTCAACAAAACCGAGCAGCGCTACATCGACTGCAACAACGTCACCCTGCCCTTCGGCCCACTCTTCGTCGCCGACATCGTCAATCGCACCCACATCGCACAAGACCAGGCCCAGTGCCTCCTCGCCGCGGAACTCGTCATCAAGGCCCAGCTCAAAGCCACGATGGTGCACCTCAAAAGCTAATCGCAACCCTCGACGGAGTGCACCCTCATGACCACCAGACTCACCCCCCTCTCCCGGCGTAAATTCCTGCAGTCGTCCTTGACGGCTGCAGTCGTCGCTGGCTTCCCCACCATCGTTCCCTCCTCCGTCTTCGGCCAAATGGCTCACAGCAACCGCATCAACATCGGAGCCATCGGCGTAGGCCGCATCTCCCGCGGCCACGACATGCCCAGCATCCTCAAGGTCGAGAACACCCGCATCATCGCCGTCTGCGACCTGGCCGAACACCGCGTCGTCGAAGGCAAGAAACTCGTCAACGACTACTACGCAAAACAATCAGGCAAACCCTACGACGGAGTCACCGGCTACGCCAACTACCGCGACCTCCTCGCCAACAAAGACATCGACGCCGTCGTCATCAGCACCCCCGACCACCAGCACGCCATCCTCGCCGCCGCCGCCGTCCGCGCTGGTAAAGATGTCTACCTC
>DAICZO010000041.1 GCA_027311125.1 Acidobacteriaceae bacterium | reverse complement strand
GATTGGACTGCCTTTGGCAGGCACGGCCTTGATGCTGATGGACCCGTATGTTTCCGCACGGAGCATATCTACACCGTGCACGCTGCTGGCGCTGGTGGGGATGCTGGATGCAGTGCAGGGAGAGGGTACGCAGCGTTGGCGCGGATTGGCGTTGTGCGGCGGGGCGCTGCTGGTGGCGGGGGTGCTGCATCCCCTGATGGCAGCGTATGGGCTGGGATTTGTTTTGCTGTTGGCGGCGATCTCTGTGCGGCAGGCGGGGTTGCGGGCGGTGGGAACGGTAGGGCTGTGCCTGCTGGCGATGGGAATTGCCTGGATGGTGCAGGCGACTGCCGCGCCAGAGAGTGCGGCGTACCTGAGTGTGGTGATGACGCGGACGTATTGGTTCGTGGGGCGATGGACCTGGTATGAGCAGTTTGGGCTGGTGGCTCCGCTTCTGATTCTGGGGGTGGCAGTGATACGGTGGCAGAGGGCAGATGGCTATCGTGTGGGGCGTGCGCAGTTGGTTCGTGCGCTGCTGGCTCGTGCGGCAGTGGTGAGCGGAGCGGCAGCGATGCTGGTTGCCACGGTGTTTGCCCGGGCGGAGTTGGCTACGCACCTGGTGGCCAGACTGCAGCCACTGCGGATGTTTCAGATGGTGTATGTGGTGATGATTGTGGTGGTGGGGGCGGCGCTGGGAGAGCGAGTGCTGCGCCTCAGTGTGGCTCGGTGGGCGATGGCGATGGTGCTGCTGGGTGGGCCGATGTTGCTGGCGGAGTGGAAGACTTTTCCTGATTCGGCGCATATCGAGCTACCCGGGCGTACGCCGAAGAACGCGTGGGAGCAGGCGTTTGAGTGGATTCGTGACAACACGCCGGTGGATGCACTGTTTGCGATTGATGCCCGCTATATTGATGCACCGGGAGAAGATGCCCAGACATTTCGAGCGATTGCGGAGCGGAGCGTGTTGCCAGATTCGGCTAAGGATGGGGGTGAGGTTTCGATCACGCCGTCTTTGACAGCAGCCTGGGTAGAGGGGGTGACGGCGCAGCGGGGATTGAATGCGGCGAGTGACGCGGAACGAGAGACCAGGCTGACGCCGTTGGGGGTGCAGTGGCTGGTGCTGGAGCGTGGGGCGCAGACGGAGTTTGCGTGTGCGTATGAGAACGCCGCGGTGAAGGTGTGCCGCCTTCCCGAGAGGTAAAGAAGGCGGCGTGTGGGTCAGTTGCCAGCGGTGGTCGGCTTGTCTGGTTCAGGGACAGTTTTGAGTACGACGGTCTCCTGATCTTTGGCCTCAAGCTGGGTGTAGTAGGACCGGAGCGCGGGGTATTCTGCGGTGGGAAAGAGGACGTCGGCTAAGGCGAAGTCGCGACGAATGGTGACGCTGTTGGAGGCAGACTCGGTGTTGAGACTGTAGGCGGCGTACTGCTGATATTTGAAGCTGTCGGACTTGGGCAGGGACTCGAGCGCGAAGGATTTGGGGAAGGTGATGCGGATGGCATCGAGGGTTCGGTAGGGGTAATGAAAGTAGATGGGGATCTCGCGTTTTTCGTGCGGGAAGGTGGTGGTGGTGTTGGCCTCGAAGAGATCGCCGGGGATCAGGAGGCGTTTGCCGGTGGATGATCCGATGGAGCCGGTGACGACGAAGCGGGCTACGAGTGGCTGCTCATAGTCGGCGAGTTTGTCGATTGCGATGAGTTTGATGTCGAGGCCGTGGGGGAGTTGGGACTCCAGGCTGGAACGGAGATCGTTGCCAAGGCTGGTGGCATCGCCGGTGATGGAGAGTTGGCGCCAACGGAGAGCAGGGGCGCCGATATACGTCATGTTGACCGTACCGGTGATGTCTCCGTGGGAGTCCATGGAAAGGTTAGCGACACGTTGAATACGGGAGGAGTTGTAGCTCTCCGACGGAGTGGCGGTGAGCAGTTCGGTACCATGGTCGGTTTGGCGGAGGCCTCCAACGACAGTGTGTTTCCAGGCGAGGTGCTGGTAGGGGCAGAAGTGAGAGCCGGGATCGAAGTAGACTTCCTTGCCGTCGACGACGACGATGGCGAGGTAGTCATCCAACTGCGAGAGGCTCAGGTACGACGGAAGAAAGAGATGGCTGTCGCGGTTGGTGACGGCCGCGAGGTAAGACTTGAAGCCAGCGGTCCGGGCCATGGCGACGAAGAGTTCAGTGAGTTGGTCGCTGCTGCCACGCTTGCGAGCGAGGATGTCGTCGGTGTTGTGGATTTGGCCGAGGCCCTGCGATTTTTCTTCGGCGGTGGAGTGGGCGCGAGTGAGATCGGTGTTCTCCATCTGCTGCACGGCAGCGTAGAGCTTGCGCAGCTTTTGATCGGGGGAGTCGGCGGCGGAGGTGAGTTGCTGAACGGCTGCGCCTACAGCGGGGCCGGGGCCGATGAACTTGTCCTGATCCTGCGACCATAACTTGCCCTCATTCTTCCAAAACTCACCCATGGTGCGGTAGGCGGAGTAGTAAAAGAGGACACGATAGGTGAAGCTGGAGATGGGTGGCATGAACTCCTCCTCAGGGGCGGGAGGGACGTTCTGGATGTTGACCTCGAAGGAAAGGTGCCCGTAATCGCCGGGAAGACGGGTTTGCTGGACTACGGTTCCGGCGGGGAGGATGGGCGTCCAGGAGATGGAGTTGGTGAGTTGCTCGTGCTTGCCGCCGGTGACGAGCGTGCGATCGGTTGGCTCCCAGAGGTAGTGCGCTTTACGGGTGAACAGGTTGGACTGGATATACCAGTCGGGGGCGAAGTAGTGATGGTCGCCGTAGCGCAGGGTATACCGATACTCGATGATGCTGCCGACCTCGACGGATGGCATGGAGAACACCTTCGCCATGTAGCTGGTGCCGTGAGACTTTTCGA
This sequence comes from Acidobacteriaceae bacterium, assembly GCA_027311125.1. GTDB lineage: Bacteria > Acidobacteriota > Terriglobia > Terriglobales > Acidobacteriaceae > Edaphobacter. The sequence goes on along the minus strand of DAICZO010000041.1, from coordinate 3,943 downwards.
TGAGCTTCTCGTAGGGCTTGCCGGTGAAGGGGATGACGGTTCCATCTGGGTGGATGGTTCGCCCGGCGACGTCGTTGATGGTGTAGCCGCCGTCTTCGGAGTTGAAGTAGTTGAGTTCGACGTTGCTGAAGTCCTTGCCTCGGTCGTTGAGGACTTTAAGGCGCACGTAGATTCTGAAGACGTGGAGATTGTCCTGGGTAATCTGCTCGCGGAAGAGGTAGACAGCGGGGGCGCCGGGGACCTCGGGCTGAGCGGTCATGGAGAGCTCTTCCGGAGTGGGCTGGGTCCACTGGTCGGCGTGCGCGATGGGCGTGAGGAGGGCGGCAAAGAATGAAGCGACAAGAAGGGTTCGGCTCAGCTTCCAGGTCATGTCTGACTATCCTTGATTTTTTATGACAGCATTGCGTGTTACGGGGCCCGGATGCGTAATGGGTCGTTATTGCTTTTTGAGGACGGCGTGATTCTGCTCGTCGGCTGCGATGACGCCAGCCAGCTTTTGCAGATCGGGGAATTTATCTGCTGGCAGGGTGACGGCCCGGACGGTGTAGGTGCGGGAGTAGTGGAGGAGATTGTCCTTGATCTGGGTGGTGCTTTCGTAGGCAGCAAAGCCGAGATCGAGCTTGATGGGGTCTGGTACTTCGTCTACGGTGTAGCCGGCGGGAAGCTGGATCGTGTAGTCGTCGGTGGCCTGCATGGTTTGCTTGAGGTCGACGGGGATGGAGCGCGCTTCCCTGCCCGGGAGGAGATATTCGCTACCGAGGACGCGAGGGCGAACCATGAGGAGCGAGCCTATGTTTTTGCCAAAGCGATCTGCGTCGAGATGGTAGGTGGTGGTGAGGTCCTGGTTGAGGGCTGCGGCGTTCTCGACCTTGAGGCTGGTGATTTTGAAGGAGGTGAAGTCGTCTTCGAGCGCGTGGTCGAGAAACTCGGCCTGCTGCTTGGAGTCGCCGGTGGTGAAGATGGTACGACGATGCTCGGAGACGTCGCCGAAGCGCTTTACGGTAACGCTGCCCTGGAGGGAGCCATCGGGCTGGAGTTGAAAGGAGGCGGTGCGGCGGATGGTATTGAGGTCTGGCGGAAGGACGGGAAGCTGAATGACCTGGCTTTGGTCGCCTTCCATGAGGATGCCGTAGCTGCCCTGGAGGCCGTGTTCGAGTTGACCGAAGGGAGTCTGCTCCCAGGTGGGATCGAAGATGAGGTAGCGGCGGCCGGTTTTGGCGGTGACTACGCTGCGCAGTTTGGAAGAGTTGTAGCCGGGAGGAATCTCGATAGCAGCGATCATGTGATCGCCGACGATGGAGGGGGCGTCGGGATCGATGACTCCGCGGCGGTGATCGACCATCATCAGGGCGGAGTGAATACCCACGGAGGAGAGCATGGCGGAGAGCAGGGTGGCTTTGTCCTTGCAGTCGCCGTAGCGGTTGTGGAAGATGTCGCTGGCAAAGTGTGGCTGGTAGCCGCCGATCCCCATCTCGATGACGAAGTAGCGGATCTGCTTTTGGACAAACTCAGCGATGGCCTCGGATTTGGAGTAGAAGTCAGGCTGGGAGGCGGCGAGTTCCTGGGCTTTTGCGGCGATCTCCGGCGTGGAGGCGAGGCGATCCTGGGACAACTGCTGATACCAGAGTCCGATACTCTGCCAGGTGCCCTGGGTGGCGGATGGAAGTCCCGGACCGGTGTAGTGGACGGTCATTCTGCCAGCAAGAGCACGCTCCGAGGGGTGCATCATGACGCGATCGAGATTGATGCCGGGAGTGTCTTTGAGATCCCAGCGGGAGCGCTGATTTTCAAGGTCGGCGACGGGGACCAGCGGATGATGTGCCCAGACGGTACCGGCGGTGTATCCCGGAGGAAGTTCGAGGGTGAAGGATTGATTGAGGTGGGGGATTTCGTCTTGGAAGAACCAGGTCTTCTCGGTAAGCATGGGGCGGATGCGCTGCTCGTACTCGTAGGCGACGATGCCGCCGGGATCGCTGCCGGGAGCCTTGGCGACTTTGATCTTGTTGTCTTCGAAGAAGTTTCCCTGGCCGGGATAGCCGTAGTCGACGATCTCGTTGTCTTTGAGGGCGAATTGATGGCCGTCGGGGCCGATGCTCCAGACGTGCAGCGAAAGGATTTTGGTGGCCTTGTCGTAGGGGACGGCGACGACTGCCTGGTCTCGGCCTTGTGGGCGAAGGATTTTGATGACGCGGCGATAGTGCTCGGTCGCCTGGCCATCGGGCGCAACGGTATAGGTGGTCTCGTCGAGGAGGACAACGGCGTTGGTCTCGGCGGAGTAAGTTGGCAGGGTCTGGGCAGCAGCGGTGCGGACCCAGTCGGGTACGGTCTCGGGCTTGGAGGCAACGGCTGGGGTAGCCAGCAAGGGCGCGACCAGAACGAACGCCAGGAGGGTGGCTGGGTGGCGAGAGACGAGATGACTCCAGATGCGGGGCCTCAGCAGGTACAACTCAGGTTGCTTCATGGACCCTTTCCAAGACAGAACGATGTGGCAAGAGACAAGTTTTGCAGTTGCAGGAGTTATACGACGCGGAGTGTACGGAATCAAGATAAATTCTTGATCAGTTTGGCGTTACTGGAAGCTGACTTTTAGGCTGAGGCAGAATATGCAGAGAAAAGGCTACGGAACCCGCAGGGGACGGAAGCCACTGGTGGGGAACAGGCCGGAGGGGGCGTTTTCCGTTGAAGGCTGAGCCTTGAAGAGATACCGAACAAAGAAGCCACCAGAGACGGTGTTGTAGTTGTTGGTGTTGTTGCCATTGACGAAGGCGCCGACATACCAGTGGTCGGCGATGCGATAGGAGCCCTCGGAGGTGAGTGCGTAGTTGAGGCCAGTGTTGCTGTTGAGCGGATACTGGGCGTTTTGCGAGCCAGTCTCGAGGGAGAGATCGAGCGGGTAGTAGGGAGCCTTGGCTTCCTGGAAGGTCTGTACGCCTACGCTGCCGTTGATGGTGTAGTGGAAGTCGTTCTTGTAGTTTCCGTTGAAGGTGACGGGAACGGCGGCGAGGAAGTAGACGTTGGGACTGAAGTATCCGCCCTGACCGTAGGTGAGGCCGCGCTCGTTGTAGTCGTAGTGCATGCCGAAGAAGCTGGCACCGATGTTGAGGCTGCCGTACCCTGGCCAGCGCTTGACGCGGAAGTAAGCACCCATGGAGCCTTCGTACTTGGTGTTGTCGAGGACGTGGTAGCCGGTGAGGACGCCACCGTCGCCGGAGACATAAAGCCCGGAGCGTTCGGAGCCGATATCGATACGGGCACCACCGGTGGTGGAGATGACTCCGCCCCAGATGTTGCCGTCGTAGATGGCGGATACGGTGCCGGGATCGCGCAGGCCCGCGTAGGACAACTGGGTCTCCTTGACGGAATCACGTTCCGCAAAGAAGGTGAAGTGCCCGCCGAAGGGGGTCCACTGAGCGCGGCCGGTGATGTTGGTGACGAGGAAGCCGTAGGGGGTGTATCCGAGAGCGAGACCGAGGTTCTTGGTGGTCAACTGGAGCTCGCCGCCGACACCGCTGGAGAACTGCTGCGGGGGCGCGGTGAGCGCAGCGGCAGACAAGGTGCCGAGCACCGGGATGGTGCCGACGGCGTTCTGGAAAGCAGTGCTATCGACCGTACCTGAGTTGAGGAAGACGGCGCGCGGGACGATGGTGACGCGGACGGATTTGCCAAGGACGGCGGAGGCCTCAAAGGGCGACTCGAGTGCGGTGAGGCGATCGAATCCAGCGGTACCGCTACGATATCGTCCGACGACGGTGCCACCGATCCAGCCGCTGTAGGAGGATTCCAAGGTGGAGAGTTCGAGTTCGGTCTGCTCGCGGGGTGAGAGCGCCTGACCGGGGACGACGGCACCGTATCCACCGCGGAGTGGCGGGACGTTTTTGGCTGCTAACTCAGCGTCGGTTGGCGGGACACCGGTGGGGGCTGCAGGGCCGATGACGGGATAAGC
>DAICZO010000040.1 GCA_027311125.1 Acidobacteriaceae bacterium | reverse complement strand
GTCAACGACATTCGCAACACCGGGTACGGGGCCGAACTGCCAATTCCAGATCAGTCCATCCTCGAAACGCAGGAGCGCAACGACCAGGAGCAGCGGGACGAATACCACCGCCTCCGGCTCAAATCCAGCGTCGCTCTCGTCGCGGGTGCGGTTGCCATGCTGGCCTCCATGCCGCTGATGACCATGTCGATCACCCCCGGCACCCAGCGCATCAAGGACCCTGCCATCGACTGGTCAATGCGCGTACTCAACCCGGCCCTGCGCTCGGTCATGCCATGGCTCTACGCGATCGACGCCAACGTCATGCGCTGGTTTCTGCTGGTGCTGGCCGCATTCATCGTCACCTGGGCCGGCCGTCACTTCTACATCAAGGCGTGGTCCGCCCTGATGCATAAGACCGCGGACATGAACACGCTGGTCGCCCTGGGCACCGGGTCCGCGTTTCTCTACTCCACCGCCGGAACCATCGCCCCCGCATTCTTCCTCGCACACGGAGTCGCGCCCGACGTCAACTTCGAAGCGGTCATCCTCATCATCGGGCTCGTCCTGGTCGGCAACACTCTGGAAAGCCGTGCCAAAGGCCAAACCGCATCCGCCCTGCGCAAACTCGTCCAGATGCAGCCCAGAACCGCACGCGTGCTTCGCGATCAAGCCGAGATCGATCTGCCCATCGAAGCCATCCTGCACGGCGACCTCATCCTCGTACGCCCCGGCGAACGCATCCCCACCGACGGCCAGGTCGTCTCCGGCAAAAGCAGCGTCGACGAGTCCATGCTCACCGGCGAATCCCTGCCCGTCGAAAAATCCCCCCAGGACCGTCTCATCGGTGGCACTATCAATCAGAACGGTGCGCTGCAATACCGTGCCACCACCCTCGGCACCGAGAGTACCCTCGCCCAGATCGTCCGGCTCCTGCGAGACGCGCAAAGCTCCCGCGCACCCATTCAAAAAATTGCCGACCGCATCAGCGCCATCTTCGTTCCCACCGTACTGGGCATCGCCATCGTCACCTTCTTCCTCTGGCATGTGCTCGCACCCACCGCAGGAATCATGCAGGCCTTTGCCGCCGCAGTCACCGTGTTGGTCATCGCCTGCCCCTGTGCGATGGGTCTCGCCGTACCTACCGCCGTCATGGTTGCCACTGGCCGCGGGGCCACCTTCGGCCTGCTCATCAAAGGGGGAGAAGCACTTCAGCGACTCGAAAAGATCGATACCGTCGTGCTCGACAAAACCGGAACCATCACCCAGGGTCGTCCCCAGATCACCGATGTCATCATGGCTCCTGCACCGCTGGCTACCGATCAGGATCTCGAGGCAGCTAGGCAGCACATGGTCACCCTGGCCGCCGCTCTGGAACGCGCCAGCGAGCACCCCCTCGCCACCGCCGTCGTCCTCTACGCCCAGCAGCAGCAACTCACCATCCCCACCGCCGAAACCTTCGAGTCCCACAGCGGACAAGGCGTGGTCGGCATCGTCGCAGGCACCGCAATCCTCGTCGGCAACCCCGCCTTCCTGCAGCGGTACAGCATCGCCACCGCACCGCTCCAATCGCAATCCGACCAGCTCGCTGCAGCCGGCAAAACGCCCCTGTGGATCGCACTCAACGGCACACTGGCCGGTATCATCGCCGTCGCAGACACCGTCAAGCCAACCTCAGCCGACGCCATCCGCCACCTGCAGGGACTGGGCCTCCGTGTCGTCATGCTCTCCGGCGACAACCTCCAAACCGCCACCGCCATCGCGCGCACCGTCGGGCTCACCGAGGTCATCGCTGGCGTCCTGCCCGCCGGTAAATCCGATGCCATCAAGCGTCTCCAGGCCGAGCACCGCGTCATCGCCATGGTCGGCGACGGAGTCAACGACGCACCCGCCCTCGCCCAGGCAGACATCGGCATCACCATGGCCACCGGAGCCGACGTCGCCATCGAAGCAGGTGACGTCACCCTCATGCGCAGCGACCTCAACGGAGTCGCAGCCGCCATCGCGCTCTCCCGCGGAACCATGCGCGTCATGCGCCAGAATCTCTTCTGGGCCTTCATCTACAACGTCATCGGAATCCCGCTCGCGGCCGGGGCACTCTATCCCGTCTTCGGTTTGTTGCTTAGCCCTGTACTGGCCAGCGCCGCCATGGCCCTCAGCTCCTTCAGCGTAGTCACCAACAGCCTCCGCCTGCGCCACCTCAAACTCTCCTGAGCAGCACCCACGCAATCGGACACAACACCAAACAAAAGGAAGCCTCCACAGGCCTCCTTTCGCATGCTCCACTTCCGAGGAGTATCAGCGGTTATGAACCGTCAGCAGCGGACAGGTCGATCGAACCAGCAGCTCATACGCCAGGCTCGTATGCAAATGACGCCCTAGATGGGACTGCGTCTTCACTCCCAGAACAATCAGACTGCCCGGATCGGACTTCGCTCGCTCCAGCACCTGCTCCGCTACCAGGCTTCGTTTCAGTTGGTACGCTGGCTTGCACCAGTTCTCATGCTCGGTAGGCAATACCGGTCGGATCGCATCGCAATACTGCTTGATCAACTCATCGCGCAGGACTGGGTTGTCCTCCGCAATCTCCGGCAGCATCTGGCACAGCTCCACAGGCGCGCCAAAGTCCCGCCCCAAAGCAAGCGCATACGGTGCGGCAGCCGCAGCCTCCGGCGTGAAGTCCGAGATATACAGGATCTCGCTGAACTTCATATTCAGATCGATCCCGCCCAGAACATACCGTCCAATCGTCAGCGTTGGACAATGCGCAGCCAGCAGAATCTTCTCCGTATTCGACCCGATCACCAGGTGATCCAGCCCCTTGTGCATCCCATGCGTACCTATCACCAGCAGGTCCGCCTGATGGCGTCGCGCTGACTCCAGAATCACCTGGCAGGGCTCCCCGTCACCCAGATCCAGTTCCACGCTCACTCCGGCACGCCGAACCTTACTCGCCAGCGCCTCCAGACGATCCATCGCCGCACGCCGAGAAACACTCGGACGAACACTAATCATCTCCGCTTCTCGCGCAGCCTGTGACAGTTCAATCGCATGCACCATCACCAGTGTCGCGCCATAGTGATACGCAAACGCGACGGCATAATCCAACGCCAGACGCGAGCTCTCTAAAAAATCAGTAGCGTACAAAACTCTACGAACAGGAAACTTTATGAGGTTGCTATCTTCAGTCACGTCTACCTGGCTCCTCGCAACAATTCAATCGAATGCACCAACAGGAAGCTGCCACAAGGCGATCGCCATGACCATCAGGACGACCGCCCGAGACGCTTCGCCTATGGCTGGGTTCCTGTCTGAAAACGGATCGCGGCCATATCCGACTCGAAGAGGTACTTCGCGTTGGCATCCGAGATCGCCGCTTGCGTCTGTTGCAATTGCGCTTGGCTCAACTCAACGATCGAACCCAACCCCAACTGATAACGTGCTTTCGCCAGATCAAGTGCCGAGTTCGCTTCCATCACTAACTGCTTCGTAACCAGCATACGTTGCTGATCCGTATTCGCCGTCAGCCATGCCGTGCGCACATCGCGAACAATCCGGTCATGCAGGCTACGCGTCTGCTCAGAGACCGCCTTCGACCGGAAGTCCGCCTCCGACGCCTCTGCCGTAAAGCGAAACCCATTGAAGATCGGAACACTGATGTTCAATGCAGCCGCACCATACCAGTTCGGAGAATAGTAGGTGCTGGAACCGAGCGGAGTCGCACCAACCACTCCCATGGCAGACACCGTCGGCAGCAACTGCTCCCGCTGTGCACGAGTAAACTTCTGCGCTGCCTGATGGGCCAGGTCCAATGCCATCAGATCCGGACGCTGCTGCAGCGCAGCCTGAATCAATGCATCGGAATCCGGAGCCAGAGCCGACGGGGCAGCCGTGTCATCCACCAACTGATATACCTTCAAGGTCGGCAGACCCAGAATCTCATTCAGCTGTGCATTCGCTGCATCGACATTATTCTGCGCATCCAGAACCAGCAGCTTCGCTTCCGACAAATTAACATCGGCAAAGCTGAGATCGAGTGAAGATTTCAACTTGCTGGCAGTCAATGCCCGCACCTGATCGTCGACCGACTGACGCGCCGCAACAGTGCTCTTCGCAACCTCGAGCGTCGCCTGCGCTTCTAGAGCACGATAGAAGGCCAGATCAGTCGCCAGAACAATGTCTTCACGCGTAGCCTCCGCATTCGCGGCAGCAGCCTTTGCCTGCAACGACGAGGATGCAATCAGATTGGTCGTACGGCCAAAGTCCGAGATCAACTGGTTCAACTCGACACCAGCACCCATATGATTCAGCAGTCGCGACGACGCCAGTGATCCCGAAGCAAGCCGAGAGGCCTGCTCCGCGCCAACACCGGTTACAGAGCCAAACAGCGATGGCAAATAATCCGCACGTGTCTCACGGACCACCTGCTTCTGGGCCAGGGCAAGCAACCGTGTCACACTGATTTGCGGATTATTGGCTAGTGAAATCTTCTCCGCTTCTTGTCGAGTCAGCAGGGTGGGAGCATCCGTACCGCTCCCACTGCCACTGCTCGATGCCGACTGATACGCAAGGTTCAATGGTGCCGCAGGCAAGGGCAACATCGACGTCTGTGCACTCAGCGAAACAGCCAGAGCGCTCCACGAAAGTAGGCTCACTTTCACAAACTTATGCATGGGCCACCTCCTCATCCGTCTCCTCCTAATGCCGGCCGTGAATCAACAGATACGCCGTCGGCACCAGAAACACGGTCACAATACCGGACACCGTGAGACCACCAAGAATCGCGCGCGCCAGCGGGGCATACTGCTCGCTGCCTGGCTCCAACGCCAGCGCCATCGGAATCAATCCAAGAATCGTCGCCAACGTGGTCATCAGAATCGGCCGCAAACGCACCTTACAAGCCTCGGCAAGCGCCTTCTTGATCGGCATCCCCTGCGTCCGCAAAGTGCCTACAAATTCCACGATCAGAATACTGTCCGACACCGCGATACCAGTCATCATGATGACACCCATCAACGACATGACATTCAATGTCGTTCCAGTCACCAGCAGGAAGATCAGCACGCCGGAAAGCCCCGGAGGAATTGCCAGAAGAATGATGAACGGATCAGCAAACGAAGCAAACTGCGCCATCAGAATCAGGTAAACCAGCACAACCGCCAGTACCAGACCTATGCCGAAGCTCTTGAACGAGGAGTGCATATCACTCACCGCTCCGCCTATCTGCACCGTCACATTCTTCGAGTGGCTAAACTCAGCCAGCACCTTATCGACATCGGAACTTACCTTTCCAAGGTCTTCCTTCTTCGGCATCACATACACATCAAAGCTGCGACGCAACTGGTAATGATCCACTTCCGTCGGCGTATCGATCTGTTTGATATCCGCAACCGACTGCAACGGAGTCGTATTTGGATTCCCAGGAGCACGCAACGGTATCTGTTCAAAATCCGTCAGCGTCTTGATCTGGTTATCCGGATACTGCACCGTCAGCATGTAGTTGTTGCCCGTCTTCGGATCAACCCAGAAACTGGGTGCAATCATCGAGTCCGAGGTCAGTGCCGTGATCACATTGTTAATCGCCATCTGCGGCGAGATTCCCAGCAACGCTGCCTGCTCACGCTTGATGTCCAACTCCAGACCCGGGTAGTTCAGGTCTTGTGGAATCAGCACGTCATTCACAGAATTCAGGCCGCGCAGCTTGGTTGCGATCGCCTCCGCTAACTGGAAGCCTTCCTTCAAATCGCTGCCGCCAATTCGGATATCCAGTGGTGCCGGCTGCCCCTGATTCACAACCGAATCCACCAGTCCGCCCGTCTGGAAGTAGGTGCCAACCTCAGGAAAATCATTGGCAAACTTCTCACGCAAACGCTGCATATACACAAAGCTGCTGGTCTTGTGCTCTTCCTTCAGACTCACCTGAATAAACGCAGTGTGCATACCGGAGTTACTCGTATAGATTGCCGAGAGGTCAGGAGTAATACCGATGTTCGACACAATCATGTTCATGTCTTCCGGCGATACAACGTCCCGCACCTCCTTCTCCATCTTCGCAATGTACTCATCGGTCACTTCAATGCGGGTCCCCGGTGGCACCTTGACATTCACAACAAACTGTCCCGGATCGGTTCTCGGAAAGAAGGCCACTCCAAGGAATGGAAACAGGGCAAAACTCACAATCACGAACAGGCTGAAGCCGGAAACCACCAGCACCGGACGTTCCAGACACACCGCAATCGCACCCTCGTACTTCGTCTGCAACCGATGAAACAGGTGGTTGAAGCCGTTGACAATCCTGCGGAAGATGCCCGGTCGAGCGACGGCATGTTCAGCCTCCGCAAGGTGCTCTTCCACATCCTCTGCCGTCTGATGTCCGTGGCCAGGCTCCAGCGTGATGAACTTCGCGCAGAACAGTGGAACCACAGTCATGGCCACCAGGTACGAAGCAAACAGCGCCAGAACGACAGCCAGTGCGAGCGCAGTAAACAGATACTTACTCACGCCCACCAGCATAATCACGGGGAAGAACACAATGCTCGTACTGCACGTCGCCGCCAGTACCGCCAGTTGCACTTCCTTGCCACCTTCTTCTGCCGCAACAGCCGGGGACTTGCCCATCTCCATATGCCGGAAGATGTTCTCCAGCACTACGACCGAGTTATCGATCAGGCGGGAGAGTGCCAGCGCAATTCCACCCAGCACCATCGTATTGATGGTGCTCGCTCCTAAATTCAGCGCAATAAACGCCGCCAAACAGGAGATGGGAATCGAGAGCAACACCGAGATCGTTGCACGAACATTGCCTAGAAACAGCAGAATCATCAACGCCGTGAGACACAACCCGATACTGCCTTCGTTGATTACATTCTTGACCGCGATCTTCACAAAGACCGACTGGTCGAACACCACGTTTGTCTTCAACGCACTCGGCACATCCAGCAAATGGCTGACTGCTTCTTTCACTCCATTCACAATGCTGATCGTGTTGGAGTTACCGCCCTGCTTCAGCACCGGGATATAAACCGAGTGCTGTCCGTCCACACGCACGATGTTCGTCTGGAGTTGCCCAGCATCTTTCGCTTCGCCAATATCGCCAACGAAAACAGATGCACCCGTCTCCGTCTTGATCGGCATCGCATTGATCTCTTCGACGACAGGGATCTGGCTGTTGGCATAGATGTTGTAGTCCTTGGGTCCAATCCGCACATCGCCCGCAGGCAGAATCAGGTTGGACTCATTGACCGACTTCACCACATCCATCAAGCTCAGTTGATGCGCTTCCAGCTTGACCGGATCGACATACACCTGAATCTGCCGGTACTTGCCGCCATACGGCTGTGGTACCGAAGCGCCCGGAACGTTGGCCACCTGGTTACGCACCGAAAACTGAGCCAGGTCCTTCAGTTGTGTCTGGTTGAGTCCCTCGCCTTCCAGCGTAATCAAGCACACCGGAAGATTCGATGCATCGAACTTCAACACTACCGGCGGCAAAGTACCCGGCGGCAAGCGGCGCAAATTCGCCATCGCCAGATTCGAAATATTACTCACTGCGGCATTGGCGTCCGTGCCGGGCTGAAAGTAAATCTTGATCAGACTTACACCCGGCAAAGAACGCGATTCAATATGTTCAATGCCGCTACCCAGCGTAAAGAACCGCTCATAGCTGTTCGTAATATCAGCTTCAATCTGCTGCGGAGGCATACCCGAATAGAACGTTGCCACCACGACGACCGGAATATTAATCTCCGGAAAAAGGTCCACAGGCATGCGTGTCACGGTAGCCGTACCAACGACCACGATCATCAAACACACCATCAGAATAAAAAACGGAAACTTTAGCGCAAAGGATGACATTATTCACTCACCTCCTGCGCCGTCGTCGGAATAAACGCCGGACGTGGATTCACCTGCTGGCCAACCTCGTAGTTGGCCTGGCCAGACGCAATCACGCTGTCCCCTTCATTCAGACCACTCGTAATCTCGCTGCGGTTCGCCGTCTGGATCCCCACCGTAACCGTCCGCTTCTCCACACGATTCTGCTTGTTCACCACCAGCACATACTTCTGGTCGCCGCTCTCCACCACGGCCTGTGTC
>DAICZO010000026.1 GCA_027311125.1 Acidobacteriaceae bacterium | reverse complement strand
CATGGGCAACTACCACCCTCACGGCGACTCTGCCATCTACGACACCATGGTCCGCCTCGCCCAGCCCTTCTCCCTCCGTTACCCCATGGTCGACGGACAAGGCAACTTCGGCTCCGTCGACGGCGACCCACCCGCCGCCATGCGTTACACCGAATCCCGACTCACCCGCATCGCCGGCGAGATGCTCTCCGACATCGACTCCTACACCGTAGACTTCGTCCCCAACTACGACGAATCCACCGTCTAGCCCTCCGTCCTCCCCGCCCGCATCCCCAATCTCATCGTCAACGGCAGCTCCGGTATCGCCGTCGGCATGGCCACCAACATCCCCCCCCACAACCTCACCGAGGTCGTCAACGCCGCCATCGCCCTCCTCTCCAAGTCCCCCCAGGACACCACCTCCGACCTGGACCTCTGCCTCCAGCACGTCCTCGGCCCCGACTTCCCCACCGGCGGATTCCTCTTCGGACGCACCAATATCCCCCAGGCCTACCGCACCGGCCGCGGTCGCTTCATGATGCGCGCCAAGTGCGCCATCGAAAACATCTCCGGCGGACGCCAGGCCATCATCGTCACCGAGATCCCCTACCAGGTCAACAAAGCCAAGCTCATCGAGCGCATCGCCGAACTCGTCAACGAGGGCGTCATCACCGACATCGCCCGCGACGAATTCCGTGACGAATCCGACCGCGACGGCATGCGCATCGTCATCGGTCTCAAGCGCGGAGCCGAGCACCAGATCGTCCTCAACCAGCTCCACAAACACACCCAGATGCAGGAGTCCTTCTCCATGATCTTCCTGGCCGTACACAACGGCCAGCCCAAGGAGCTCCCGCTAGACCAAGCCATCCGCGCATTCCTCGATCACCGCATCGAGGTCGTCCGCCGCCGCACCGCCTTCCTCCTCAACAAGGCCCGCGACCGCGAACACATCCTCCTCGGATACCAGATCGCCCTCGACCACCTCGACCAGGTCATCCGCATCATCCGCCAGTCCGGCTCCCGTCCCGAGGCCCGCGAGCGCCTCTACCAGTACTTCTCCGGCAAAACCATCAACCTCCGCGGCACCGAACTCGCCGGCGTCAACCTCGACCCCGCCAAATACGGCGTCGACATGACCTTCTCCACCACCGGCATCCTCATCCTCTCCCTCAAGCAGATCGACGCCATCCTCGAACTGCAGCTCTACCGCCTCACCCAGCTCTCCATCGACGAACTCCTCAAAGAACTCGCCGAAGTCCGCGACAACATCGCCGAATTCGAGTCCATCCTCGCCTCCGAGAAAAAACTCCGCAAGGTCATCATCAAGGAGCTCGAAGAGATCCGCGACAAGTACGGCGACCCACGCCGCACCCAGATCCTCGACGAAGCCGCCGACCTCCAGCTCGAAGACCTCATCGCCGACGAGCAGGTCGCCGTCACCGTCTCCAACACCGGCTACCTCAAGCGCACCCCCATCTCCATCTACCGCCAGCAGCGCCGCGGAGGCACCGGAAGACTCGGCATGAAGACCCGCGACGAAGACTTCGTCGCCCAGCTCATCATCGACTCCACCCACGCCTATCTCCTCTGCTTCACCAACACCGGCCGCGTCTACTGGCTCAAGGTCTACGAAATCCCCGACATCTACGCCGCCGGCAAAGGCAAGGCCATGGCTTCGCTCATCGACCTCCAGCCCGGAGAAAAAGTCGTCACCATCCTGCCCGTCCGCAACCTCGAAGAAGATAACAAGTACGTCCTCTTCGCCACCCGCAACGGCACCGTCAAAAAAACCGCCCTCAAGGACTTCTCCAACGTCATGGCCCGCGGCATCATCGCCATCGGCATCGACAAGGACGACGAACTCATCACCGCCCGCGTCACCGACGGACACCAGATCATCTTCCTCGCCACCCACGACGGCATGGCCATCCGCTTCAACGAGCAGGACCTCCGCCCCATGGGACGACCCGCCTACGGCAACAAGGGCATCACCCTCAAAAAAGGTGACTACGTCGTCGGAGCAGCCGTCACCCCCTCCGCCGAAGCCCGCAACAAACAGCGCCTCGAACGCGCCGCCGCCGCCGGTCTCACCAGCGACGTCGAAAAAGTCATCGGCGAAGCCACCGACAGCACCGCCGCCCAGCCCATGCAGCTAGCCGAACCCGGTGAACTCGCCGCCCCCGCCGTCTCCAGCGAGGTCGCCGCCAAGCTCGCCAAACTCGACGAGAAACTCGGCCTCACACCCTGCCTCATCCTCTCCGTCACCGAAAACGGCTACGGCAAACGCACCGACGTAGACCAGTACCGCCTCCAGACCCGCGGCGGCAAAGGCGTCATCAACGTCAAAACCGCCGCCAAAAACGGCAAAGTCAGCGGCATCAACCTCGTCGACGAAACCTCCGAACTCATGGTCATCTCCCAGTTCGGCAACATCATCCGCATCGACACCAACTCCATCCCCGCCGCAGTCCGTAGCACCCAGGGCGTCAAACTC
>DAICZO010000023.1 GCA_027311125.1 Acidobacteriaceae bacterium | reverse complement strand
TACCGGCCTCGGCAAAAACACCGCCAAGTCCACCGACGGTGAGAAGGCAATCGTAAACGGAGTACGCGTGACCCTGCTCCACAACAGTCTGGCCACCATGGGAGCCACCACCGCCACCAACACCGCTCCCTCCGTGCCACCCACCTCCTCCGCCCCCAGCGGAGTGAGCGCACCAGCGGCGAATCAGTAGCCCTCCCCCAGGGCGGTGGAGCGTAACACTCCCTCCGCCGCCCGCAAGTTTGCTGGGATAGCGACTCAGAGCGCACCCGCAAAACCCTCTCCTAACCAGAGAGAACCAAGGCAGATTGGCCCCTCAATGAGGGGCCGTTTTTTTTAACCTTGAATCCAGAAATCACTACAGCCAGCGACCCTGACTTGCCCCCTACTGCACCGCCGCATGCACCGCCAGCAACTGCTCCAGCACGCCCTTCAGCTTGTTCAGATGCAGCGCATTCGCCCCATCCGACTTCGCCTCCGCCGGATTGTCATGCACTTCCAGAAACACTCCATCGACACCAGCAGCCACCGCAGCCCGCGTCAGCACCGGAATAAACTCCGGCTGCCCGCCGCTCACACCATTGCCTGCCGAGGGCGTTTGTACCGAGTGCGTCCCATCGAACACCACCGGCGCAAACCCGCGCATAATCGGCAGCGAACGCATATCCACCACCAGGTTGTTGTAGCCGAAGCTCGCTCCCCGCTCCGTCAGGCACACCCGCACATTGCCGCTCTCGCGAACCTTCTCCACCGCATGCCGCATATCCCACGGCGAAACAAACTGGCCCTTCTTCACATTGATCGCGCGGCCCGTCTCCGCAGCCGCAATCAGCAGGTCCGTCTGTCGGCACAAAAACGCGGGAATCTGCAACACATCCACCGCCTCTGCCACAGCCTCGCAGTCCACCGCCGTGTGCACATCGGTCAGTACCGGCAGCCCTGTGCTCTGGCCAATCGCCTTCAGTATCCGGCAACCCTCTACCAGCCCCGGCCCACGAAAGCTCTTGATCGATGTCCGGTTCGCCTTGTCGTAGCTCGCCTTGAAGATGTAAGGAATACCCAGGTCCGACGTGATCCGCTGGATCGAGTCCGCCAGCATCCGCGCATGTCCCTCAGACTCCAGCACACACGGTCCGGCTATCAGGAAAAGTCTCCCGCGCCCCACAGGCACGTTCACGATATCAAATGGATTGGTCACACTCATCATTTGACCATACCCGAACTTGCCGCAACCGCTCCAGCCGTCCGCGCTTCCGCACTACCGCTTCCGCACTACCGCTTCAACGACTTGCCCAGACCGGTCAGCATCAGGGTCATCAACGACAACCCCCGCCGCCCATCTTCGCTCATCGTCCGTTTCGCAATCGTCCACAGGCTTGGCGGCGTCTGCTCGCGCTCGTGGTCGCCCTTCGCCTGCGCCACCACCTTGGAAAGATCATCCAGCATCTCCGGATCGATCAGCGTCAGTATCTTCGCCGAGGCCAGCAGATTCCGAACCCCGGCTATGCCCTCCGGAGTCTTCGCATACTTCGAGACCGTCTCCAGAATCGTATCCTTCGACTCCAGTATCCCGTGCAGCGCATCCAGAATCCCCTTGTCGTGCGCAGCCTGCAACACATCCCACGCCACCAGCAGAGCCTCAGCGTGCTCCACCGGAGCCACATCCAGCCGCTTCTGCAGCTCGAGCTTAGGATCTATCGGCGCGGGCCGGAACCTGATTGGTTTTGCCATAAGTCTTCCTTTCGAATCCTCTAAACGTTCCGCGATGCAATCTGCACCAGTTTGTCCTGCGGCTTGGTTCCCGGCACATGGTAGTCAGCCCGTGCCCACTTCCGCTCCACCTCCACCCCTGTCTGCGGAGTGCGCTTGCCATTGCGGAAGTTGTTGTGCGGAATCGGGCTCTTGCCATCCTCCGGCAGCACCGTCATCATCACCGCCGTCTCCTTGTAAGCAGGCGTGTGCGTAATGCGGTCCGTATTGCTGCTCGTCAACCGGTTCACTGGCTCTTCCACCGAGTTCAGAGGCATATACAGTTGCTTGCCCTGCACCCGATCCGATACCACCACCTGCACCTTCAGCCGTCCATACGGTGATGTCAGCCGAACATACCGGCCAGTCGTCAATACCCGCTCCGCAGCCAACTCTGGAGAGACCTCCAGGAACGTATCCGGAGTCATAGCCTTGATCCCAGCCGTGCGGTACGTCATGCTGCCTTGCTCAAAGTGCTCCAGCAGTCGCCCGTTGTTCAGGTGCAGATCAAACTCTGCATTCTCCACCTCAGGTGCAGGAATGTAGTCGATCGGATAGAACCGCGCCTTGCCATCCGGGAAGGGAAACTTATCCTTGAACAGCAGCGGCGAGTCCGTTCCATCCGCATGCACCGGCCACTGCAGGCTCTTGTAGCCCTCCAGCCGATCGTAGTTCACCCCGGCAAACAGCGGAGTCACCCGCGCTACTTCGTCCATCACCTGCGAAGGATGCGTGTAGCGCCAGTGGGCGCCCATACGGTTCGCTATCATCTGCAGAATCTGCCAGTCCGGCCTCGACTCGCCCAGCGGCTCCATCACCTTGTAAATCCGCTGTATCCGCCGCTCCGTGCTGGTAAACGTGCCATCTTTCTCCAGCGATGGCGAAGCCGGCAGCACCACATCCGCATAGCGCGCCGTCTCCGAGAAGTTGATGTCCTGCACAATCAAAAACTCGCACACACTCAACGAGTCACCCACGTCGCCCGCATTCGCATCCGACGTAATCGTATCCTCGCCCTTGATGTACAGCGCCTTGACCTTGCCCTCCTGGATGGCGCGAATCATGCCGTGGTTATCAAGCCCTTCCGTCGTCGGCAGCTTCACCTCCCACTCTGCTTCAAACTTCGCCCGTACCGCGTCATCCGCCACCTTCTGGTAGCCGGAGTACACATTCGGCATCGATCCAAAGTCGCTCGCGCCCTGCACGTTATTGTGGCCACGCAGCGGATACGCTCCTGCACCCGGCCGCATGTAGTTGCCCGTCAGCAGCAGCAGATTCGAGAGCGACGTCGCCGTATCCGATCCGCCGCAATGCTGCGTCACACCCATCGCAAACAGGATGCAAACTCCGTCCGCAGCCGCAATCTCGTTGGCCACCGTAATCAGCGTCGCCGTCGGAACTCCCGTGATCTTCTCCGCATACTCCAGCGTGTACGGTGCCAGCGATGCCTTGTACTCTTCAAAATTGTTCACCCACTGCTGCACAAAGTTCATCTTCGCCAGGTTGTGGTCCAGAATGTACTTCGCCATCGCGTTCATCCACACCGCATCCGTCGATGGATTCGGACGGAAGAAGATATCGGCCCGCTCCGCCATCTCATGACGCCGCAGATCAGCCACAATCAGCCGCTGGCCCCGGAACTTGTGTGACCGCTTCACGCGCGTCGCCAGCACCGGATGGTTCTCCGCCGGGTTCGCGCCCACAATCAGCACCAGCCCCGCCTGCTCAATATCCGAGATCGATCCCGAGTCGCCGCCATAGCCCACCGTTCGCTGCAGACCAGCCGTCGCAGGGTTCTGGCAGTACCGTGCGCAGTTGTCGATGTTATTGGTCCCAATCACCGCCCGCGCCAGCTTCTGCATCAGGAAGCTCTCTTCGTTCGTACACTTCGACGAAGCAATAAACGCCAGCGCATCCGGACCATGATCCTTCAGGATCTGCTTGAACTTGGTCTCGATCACATCGAGCGCCTCCTCCCAGCTCACCTCGCGGAACGCATCCCCATCCCGCAGCAGCGGCTTCGTCAGACGGCCATTCGCATTGATGTGCCCCCACGCAAACTTGCCCTTCACGCACGTCGAAATCCCATTCGCTGGCCCATGCATCGGTTCAATCTTCAGAATGTCGCGATCCCGCGTCCACACATCGAAGCTGCAGCCCACCGCGCAGTACGTGCACACCGTCTTGGTCCGCTCCACCCGCGCATTGCGCATCTCCGCTTCGATCTCAGACAGCGCCAGAATCGGCCCATACCCAATCGGCGGCTCAATCCCCTTGACCACCTCAATCATGTTGTCCAGCACATTCGCCGGCGTATCCGTCAGATACCCCGCATGGTGCAGCATCGACTTCTCCATCAGCGCATTGCACGGACACACCGTCACGCAGTGGCCGCACGAAACGCAGCTCGATCCATCGATCTTCTCGCCGCCGTCCCACATCACCCGCGGAACCTCGCGCTCCCAGTCGATCGTCAGCGTCTCGTTCACCTGCACATTCTGGCAAGCCTCCACACACCGCCCACACAGAATGCACTGGTCCGGATCGTACCGGTAAAACGAGTTCGACATGTCCTTCTCATACGGCTTCGGCGTATAAGGACGCGTCTGGTGCTTTACATCCAGGTCCGCCGTCGTATTGTGGATCGTGCAGTTCTGGTTGTTGTTGTCGCACACCGTGCAATACAGCATGTGGTTCTTCAGAATCCGGTCGAACGCCTCCCGCTGCGCCACATCCACCGCGTCGCTCTCGGTCGTCACGGACATCCCCGCCGTCACCGCAGTCGCGCACGACCGCACCATCTTGCCATCCACCTCCACCATGCACGTGTCACAGCTTTGGATCGGTCCCATCAACGGCTGATAGCACACCTGCGGAACCTTCTTCTGGTGCTCCGCCGCGCTGTGCCGGTTCAGGGTCTCAATCAGCAACTCCCCCACATGCGCCGGTACGGTCTTGCCATTCACGGTCAACTCTGTGTTAGGGGTAGCATCCAGCGGTGTATTCAGTAATCGTTTTGTAACAGGCATTCGCGGGTCCTCAGTTGCACGAGAATAACAAACGTTCCCTATCTCTGGCTTGCAGGCGCACCGCCTACCCAGCGGCAAAAATCTCAACGCCGGAAACATCTGCCATCAAACTG
>DAICZO010000020.1 GCA_027311125.1 Acidobacteriaceae bacterium | reverse complement strand
CGGTGCCGGTGCGGTTCGATCGGCTGATCCATGCGGGGATGCCGCATCATGTGACGCTGCACCATGGCGAACATGCGGAGCAGTTGCGGCGGCTGGCGCGTTTGTTGTCGATTGAGTGGCATGGTTAGGGTTGGGGTTGATTGTTGGGCCGGAGGTGATAGGTTACAATCTATTGGCTTGATCAGGCAGTCATTTCTACCAACTCAACGACCGGTCAGCGTGGCACGCGTATGGTGTCGCGATTACGGTCTCACAAGGATTCCATGGCAAAGACGAGCGTTAAGCCAGTAAAGGCACGGGTAGCACGGCACGAGGTGCGGGACGAGATTCAGCGGCGGATACTGTCGGGCGAGAGCAAGCCGGGCGAGCGACTGAGTCAGCAGAGTCTGGCGCGCGAGTTAGGGGTTGCGCAGGGTACGGTGCGCGAATCGCTGCTGGAGTTGCAGTGGCTGGGGTTGGTGGAATCGGTCGATCACTTTGGCGTATTTGTCGACAACCTGGATGCTTCGCGGATCTGCGAGGCGTACATGGTGCGCGAGGTGATGGAAGGTCTGGCGGCGCGGCTGGCGTGCGGGAATGCCGGGCGTGCGGACATTACCGAGCTGCGTGCGATGGCAGACAACATCTACAAGCTGGCGCAGGAGAAGGACAATGAGACGGCATCGCTGGACCGGAGCTTTCATCTGCATATTACGGAGTTGTCGCGGAACAGCACGCTGATACGGCTGTCGCAGACGTACCGAGTGCTGGGGATGACGGTGCGTGCGTTCCGTGAGCCGGCGGTGATTCATGCGGAGCATCTGCGGATTGTGGAAGCGATTGAACATAACTTTGCCGAAGAGGCAGAGCGGCAGGCACGGCAGCATGTGGTTGGCGCGCGACAGATGATTGAGCGCCAGGTATTGCAAGGGAAGTTTGTACCGAAGTGGGTTGGTTGAGTTGTTCCCAGAGCGACGGTGACTGACTGTGTGGTTGGTTGTTGGAGTGAAGAGATATTGGGGGTCGACGTGGACAGAAGTGTGGCGAGCACGGCAAACCGGTTGCGGAGTGGCTCTTACCTGAATGGCCAGTGGGTGGAGGGCGGCGCGGAGTTTGATGTGGTTGATCCGGCGACGTCGCAGGCGTTTGCGCGGGTTTCGACGATCAACCAGGCACAGCTGCACGAAGCTCTGGATACGGCGGAGAAGGCGCTGCCGCTGTGGCGTTCGACGACGGCCAAGGAGCGGGGCGCGTTGTTGCACCGGGTGGCGGATGAGTTAGTGCGACGCAAGAGCGAGCTGGCACGGACGATTACGCGGGAGAATGGCAAGCCGCTGGCGCAGAGTGAAGGCGAAGTGGCGATGTCGGAGGACCATCTGCGCTGGTTCGCGGAGGAGGGGCGCAGGGTGTATGGGCGCACGGTTCCACCGCAGGTGCCGGGCAAGCGCCACATGGTGGTGAAGACTCCGATTGGGCCGGTGGGGGCGATTGCGCCGTGGAATTTTCCGTTGGTGCTGGCTGTGCGGAAGGTGGCTCCGGCGATGGCTGCGGGTTGTCCGGTGATTTTGAAGCCAGCGAGCCAGACGCCGCTCTCGTGCATTGTGTTGGCGGAGTGCATGGAGGCCGCGGGGATTCCGGCGGGGGTGTTCCAGTTGGCGATTGGCGACGCGGTGATGATCTCGCGGGAGTTTCTGTCGAATCCAAAGTGCAGGAAGATCAGCTTTACGGGATCGACGCGGGTAGGGCAAGAGCTGATTCGTGGAGCGGCCGAGACGATCAAGCCGCTGTGTCTGGAGTTGGGTGGCCTGGCTCCGGTGCTGGTGTTTGAAGACTGCGACATCGATAAGGCGGTGGAGCAGACGGTGATTGCGAAGTTCCGGAATACGGGGCAGTCGTGCATTGCTGCGAATCGGATTTATGTGCAGCGTGGGATCTATCGGGAGTTTGTGGATCGCTTTACCGCGGCGGTGGGCAAGCTGAAGGTGGGCGCCGGGCTGGATGCTGGTGTTGATCTGGGTCCGGTGATTCACCAGCGTGCTTTGGATGGTGCGTTGCAGCAGATTGCGGATGCGGTGGCGAAGGGAGCGCGAGTGGTTGCGGGTGGTGAGCGCGTGGCGGGGTTGGCGGGGTACTTTCTGCAGCCTACAGTGCTGGAGAACGTGAGCGATGCGTCGGTGTGCATTAGCGAAGAGACCTTTGCACCGATTGCGCCGATCGCGATGTTCGAGACGGAAGCCGAGGCGATTGCGCGTGCGAACGACACCCCGTATGGGTTGAGTGCGTATGCGATGACGCGCGATATGGGCCGGGTGTTTCGGCTGAGCGAGCAGATTGAGGCAGGGACGCTGGGCATCAACGATGGTGCGCCGACGACGAGCCAGTTGCCGTTTGGCGGCGTGAAGCAGAGCGGCTGGGGACGTGAGCTAGGAGTGGAAGGGTTGGATGCGTTTCTGGAGACGAAGCATGTTTCCATGGGCGGCATCTGACGGTCGAGTTGCAGGAAGCAGTAGTGGCACAGAAGAAGGAGAAAGGTTGATATGGTTCATTTTTTGATACACGAAGCAGCGGACAACGTTGGTGTTGCCGTAGTGGATCTGCCCGCCGGGATGGATTGCGACGGTAGAAATCTGACGGACAACACGGCACTGAAGGCCCGGACGGAAGAGGCGATTCCGCTGGGACACAAGATTGCGTTGAAGGACTTCGCCGTGGGCGACTCGGTAACGAAGTATGGCTGCGAGATCGGCAGGATTGTGCAGCCGGTCAAGGCCGGACACCACGTACACATCCATAACCTGAAGACGAAAAGGTGGGCATAGCAATGACGAAACGAAAGATATTGGGGTACAGGCGCGAGAATGGACGAGTAGGCGTGCGGAACCACGTGGTGATACTGCCGGTGGATGATATTTCAAACGCTGCGTGTGAGGCGGTTGCGAACAACATCAAGGGCACGATGGCGCTGCCGCATGCGTATGGGCGGTTGCAGTTTGGCGAAGACCTGGAGTTGTTCTTCCGGACGATGATCGGCATCGGCAGCAATGCGAATGTGGCTGCGGTGGTGGTGATTGGCATTGAAGCCGGCTGGACGCAGAAGATCGTGGATGGCATTGCCAAGACCGGCAAGCCAGTGAAGGGCTTTTCGATCGAGGGCAAGGGCGACATTCGAACGATTGCCGATGCTTCGTACCAGGCGAAGGAGTATGTGCAGTGGGCGAGCGAGTTGCAGCGGACGGAGTGCGATCTGCATGAGCTGTACATTAGCGTGAAGTGCGGCGAGTCAGACACGACGACGGGGCTCTCGAGCTGCCCGACGGTAGGTAATGTGATCGACAAGCACTGCGCGGAGGGTGGTACTGCTTCGTTTGGTGAGACCAGCGAGTTGACCGGCGCGGAGCACATTGTGGCCGCGAAGGCGATCGACGATGAAGTGCGCAAGGAGTTCTTTGCAGCGTTTGAGGACTACACCAAGCTGGTTTTCAGCCAGAAGAAGGATGACCTTTCCGAGTCGCAGCCGACGAAGGGAAATATTGCCGGCGGCCTGACGACGATTGAAGAGAAGGCGCTGGGCAATGTGGAGAAGCTGGGTAAGCGGACGAAGTTTGTCGGATGCCTGGCCCCGGCAGTTGCACCGACGAAGCAGGGTCTGTGGTTTATGGATACGTCGAGCGCTGCGGCCGAAGCGGTGACGTTGTGGGCCGCTTCTGGTGCGGTGATTCACTTGTTCCCGACGGGACAGGGAAATGTGATCGGCAATCCGATCGAGCCGGTGATCAAGTTGTCTGGCAATCCGAAGACGGTAACGACGATGCAGGAGCATATTGATCTGGATGTCTCGGCGATTCTGCAGGGCGAGATGACGATCGATCAGGCTGGCGATGCGTTGCTGGAGATGATTGTACGGACGGCGAACGGGCGGTTGACGGCAGCCGAGGCCCTGGGACATCGTGAGTTCTCGATGACGAAGCTGTACCGCAGCGCCTAACGCAGGTGATGGATATGGAACGAGAGAGGCGATGCGAGCTATGAAAAGATACCGGCCTGAAGAGATGCGAGCGTTAGTAGCGCGGCTGGCGGTTGCGGCAGGATTGTTGCCGGCGGATGCGGCGGTATTTGCGCATGCTCTGGTGGATGCTGACGTACACGGGATCTCGACGCATGGTCTCTCTCGTTTGAATATTTATCTGCGCCGCATGGAGTTGGGTCTGATTGCGGCGCGGGCGGAGTTGAAGGTGGTGCGGGACGGCGGGAGTGTGCTGGCACTGGATGCTGGCAACGGCCTGGGGCAGGTGCAGGCGATGCGTGCGCTGGAGATGCTGCTGCCGCTCGCTCGAAAGAATGGCGTGGCTGCAGCGACGATCTGCAACTCGCAGCACTTTGGTGCGCTCTCCTACTACTGCAACCGGGCAGCGTCGGAGGGGATGATTCTGCTGGCGATGACGAGTTGCGAGCCGGCGATGTCGCCTGCGGGCGGGTACGAGGCGTTCTTTGGGACGAACCCGATTGCAGCGTCGTTTCCGACAGGCAAAGGGTTCCACATCAAGGTGGATTTAGCGACATCGATTGTGGCGCGCGGCAATATCGTGGCGGCACAGAAGCAGGGACGTGCGATTCCAGAGGGCTGGGCACTGGATCGCGATGGCGAGCCGACGACGGACGCGCAGGAGGCCCTGGTGGGTACGGTACTGACCATGGCTGGTCATAAGGGGTATGCGCTGGCATTGATGGTGGAGATCTTTAGCAGCGTGCTGTCGGGTGCGGCGATTGGGTCTGCCATCGGTTCGATGTACAAGGATCTAGATAGGAAGCAGGATGTGTGACACTTTTTCTGCCTGCTGAACGTGGAAGCGTTCATGGATCTGGCTGAGTTCAAAGCGCGTCTGGACGAGACGATCGACAGAATTAAAGCGGGCAAGCGACGCCCGGGCGTGGATGAGATTCTGGTGCCGGGAGAGCGCTCGGCACGGTTTGCGGCAGCGAATGAGTTGCAGGGAATTGCGCTGCCTGAGGTGACGATCGGCGAGGTGCAGCAGTGGTGCGAGCGTCTGCAAGTTCCGTTTGAATGTAGCGAGGTGAAGGTCTAAACGATGCCGGATATTCTGATCTCTGAAAACATACGCGGCGAGGCAGTGGATGCTTTGGCCAAGCAGTTCGAGGTAGTGATTCTGCCGGAGCTTTGGAAGGATCAGGCTGAGTTGATGCGACAGGTGGCCGACTGCCGTGCGCTGATTGTGCGGAACCAGACCAAGGTGACGGCAGAGCTGCTGGCAGTTGCCAAGAAGCTGGTGGTGGTTGGGCGTGCCGGGGTGGGCTTGGACAATGTGGACGTGGAGGCGGCGACCCGAGGCGGGGTGTTGATTACGTCGACGCCGGACCAGAACGCGATTAGTGTGGCAGAGTTGGCGATGGGGTTGATGCTGGCGCTGGCGCGGCTGATTCCGACTGCAGACGAAGACACCAAGGCAGGCAATTGGAATCGGCAGCGGTTTCTGGGCAACGAGCTGTATGGGAAGACGATTGGGATTTTGGGTGCGGGTAAGATTGGCTACCTGACGGCACGGCGGGCGCAGGCCTTCGGGATGAAGGTACTGGCATACGATCCGTTTTTGAGCAGGGATAACGTACTGCTGAGCGAGTTGCAGGCGGAGTTGGTGGAACTGGACGAGTTGCTGGAGCGCGCGGATGTGGTGTCGTGCCATCTGCCGGCGACGAAGAGCACGATGGGACTGTTGAATGCCGAACGGTTTGCGAAGATGAAGCCCAATGCGACGTTTATCAATACGGCTCGCGGCGAAGTGGTGGTGGAGAGCGACCTGGTGGCGGCGTTGAAGGCTGGCCAGTTGGCGGGTGCGGCGCTGGATGTGCGATCAAAGGAGCCGCCGGTGGCTGGAGAGCTGGAGAAGTTAGGAAATGTGATTCTGGTGCCGCACATTGCGGCGTTTACGCATGAGGCGCAGCAGCGCGTGACGAACACGATTTGCCAGGATGTGGCGCGAGTGTTGAGCGGTGGCAAGGCGGAGAACGCGGTGAACAGAGTTTAGATCGTGTGGAGCGATGCGATGGGCTGTCCGTACGTGTGTCGTGGTAGCTTTGTGGTGCGAGATTGGTTGACGGAGGGTAAGCGATGCAGGGAATACGGCGTGTAGCGGTTTGTTTCGTACTGGTGGCGATGATGGGTGAGCAGGCAGCGGTGGCACAGGGAACTGCTGCGATGGCACCAGCGACTGCTCCTGTGACACGATCGACATCGCCGGTTCCGCTGGTGCCCGCACCGCCGCCGAGTCCTACGGTGGAAGCCGATGGCAGCGTGTTGTTTCATCTGACGATGCCCCACGCTGAGAAGGTGGCGTTGCTGCTGGAAGGCGAGGCAGACCCGTTACCGATGAATAAGACAGGGGATGGAGAGTGGTCGATCTATGTGCCGAAGCTGGCTCCCGAGTATTACAGCTACTCGTTTTTGGTGGATGGGGTGAACGTGGTCGATCCGCATAACGTGACGATCAAGACGAGTGCCTTTCGGGATCAGAATGTATTTTTAGTACCTGGACATCCGGCAGCGCCATGGGAGTTGACGGAGGTGCCACATGGTGTGCTGCACCACTATCTGTACACGTCGGCGATCGTGCATCGGACGAGTGAGTACTACGTGTACACGCCGCCGGGGTTTGACCCGAAGAGCTCGCAAAAGTATCCGGTGCTGTATCTGCTGCATGGGTACAGCGATGAGTCGTGGGCGTGGACGAGCATGGGCAAAGCGAACGAGATTTTGGACAACCTGATTGCCACGGGTAAGGCGAAGCCGATGATTGTGGTGATGCCGCTGGGCTACGGGACGATGGAGATGATTACGCGCGGGTGGATTGCGTGGCGTGATCCAGCGCTGGTGCGGGAGAACTTTACGAAGTTCTCGGAGGCGCTGTATCAAGAGGTGATGCCGCGGGTGAAGCAGGAGTTTCCCTTGTCGGAGCGGCGTGAGGATCATGCGATTGCCGGCTTGTCGATGGGGGGCGCGGAGAGCCTGTTGGTGGGATTGAACCATGTGGATGACTTTGCGTATGTGGCAGGGTTCAGTGCGGGTGGTCTGGGGACGACGGAGTTTCCGGCGTTGTTTCCGGCCGTGACTGCGGAGACCGGGCCGAAGCTGCAGGCGCGGTTGAAGTTACTGTGGATCTCGTGCGGGACCGAGGATGGTCTGTTCGAGCCGAATCAGAAGTTGATAGGGTGGCTGCGCGAGCGGGGGATGCAGCCGGATGCAGTGCAGACACCGGGCAGGCATGTGTGGATGGTGTGGCGGGACAATCTGAGCCAGTTTGTTCCGTTACTGTTCCAGCCGAGCCACTAGGCGGTTGCCGGTCTGCGAGGTCATCCGGTGGTGATGACCTCGCGGATGAGAGGTTGCAGATGTGGTGCGCTGGGCTGGATTTGTAACGTCTCTTGTAGCATATGGTAGGGTTCGTCCAGTAGGGATTCCTCTTCGCTATAGAGGGTGATGAGGGGGTGGCCCTGGGTGAGTTGCTGGCCTAATTTTGCGTGCACCTGTATGCCTGCATGTGCGCTGACAGGGTCGCCGGGTTTGGCGCTGCCTGCTCCGAGACCTTGGACAGCCCAGCCTGCCTGAGTGCAATCCATAGAGGCGAAGTAGCCAGAGGTAGATGCGGTGAGGGTACGGGAGTAGATGCGTGGGGCATCGTCATGGATCGCTGAGGAAGGTGCGTTCTGCGTTCGGCTGGAGTGGAAGACGGAGGTGTCTCCCCCCTGCGCGGCAATGATCCCGAGCCAAGCCTGATACGCTGCGCCGCTGCGAAGGATCTGGTCGGAGAGAACTGCGCCTTGGGCAGGAGTGTCGGCCTGGCCAGCCAGGTGGAGCATCCAGCCGGAGAGGATGTTGGTGAGTTCGATGAGGTCGGCGGACATGGGGTGGCGGACCTGCTGCATGATGTCGACACACTCCTGCACTTCGAGCCAGTTCCCGGCGAAGCGGCCGAGGGGCTGGTCGTGCGTGGTGAGCAGAGCAACGGTGCGGGTACCGGCGAGGGTGCCGGTCTGGACCATGAGGGAGGCGAGGTAGCGTGAGTCGTCGTAGGACTTCATGAACGCTCCGCTACCGGTTTTCACGTCGAGGACGAGGGCGTTGAGGCTCTCGGCGAGCTTCTTGCTCATGATGCTGGCGGTGATGAGATTGGGTGATTCGATGGTGCCGATGTGATCGCGCAGAGCATAGAGGATGCGGTCGGCGGGTACGAGGGTTGGGGTCTGGCCGATGAGGGCTGCGCCGCAGGTTTTGAGGGTATCGAAGAACTGCGGGAGGGTGAGTTGGGTGTTGAAGCCGGGGATGGTTTCGAGCTTGTCGAGCGTGCCACCGGTGTGGCCCAAGCTGCGGCCCGAGATCATGGGTACGCAGATGCCCGGGATGCCTGCTGGCGTAGGTGCGGCGAGGCCAGCGGCGGCAAGGATGGGTGCGATGAGGAGGGAGGTCTTGTCGCCGACGCCGCCGGTGGAGTGTTTGTCGATGGTGAAGGTGTGCAGGGGAGTGGCGTCGAAGGTGTCGCCGGAGAAGCGCATGGCGGTGGGGAGGGCGGCGAGTTCCTGCGGAGAGAGGCCGCGGAGAAAGATGGCCATGAGGAGCGCGGAGGCCTGGGCATCGGTGATGGAGCGATCGACGATGCCGTGGATGAAGTGCTGGATCTCCGGAGTGGAGAGTGCGAGGCCGTCACGCTTGTGGCGGATGATGTCGACGATGTGGAGTGGCTGTGTGGGCTGGGTCATGGGGTCGATGACTAGTCGTGCTGCAGGATGAAGCCTGCTGGTAGAAGTTCGGCGATGGTGGCCTGAGTGGAGGAACCGTTGGTGGTGGGGAAGAGGACGACGGTTTCGGGGCTACTGAACTCGAGGATGGTCTGGCGACAGGCTCCGCAGGGCTGACAGGCGGCGCCGTTGAGGTTGGCGGTGGCGATGGCGCGGATACGGATGCCGGGGCCGTGGAGGGCGACGGCAGCCGCGATGGCGTTCTGCTCGGCACAGGTGGTGAGGCGGTAGGAGGCGTTCTCGACGTTGCAGCCGGAGATGATAGCTGCTGGCTCCGTGGGTACTTCGCTGAGCAGAAGCGCGGCCCCGACCCGGAAGTTGCTGTAGGGAGCGTAGGCGTTGTGGGCAGCGGCGCTGGCGCGTTGCTGCAGCAGATCGACCTGGGCGGCGGTGAGTGGGGCGAATGGTGGGACAAGAGACATGATGAGAGTGAGGCTATCGGGTGTGGATGCCTAAGGCAAGGGGGGTGCGATGAGGGTTTCGGCAGGATGGCGCTAAAGGCTTGGCGGGTATGCCCGATAAGGCATGTGTGGACGACCTGACTAAAGAGTTTCTTGCGGAGAGCATGGAAGGGCTGGACCGGATGGAGCGGTGCCTGACCGAGCTGGAGTTGCGACCTGCTGATGGCGAACTGTTGGGAGAGATCTTCCGAGCGGTTCACACGATCAAGGGGACGACGGGATTTTTGGGCTTTGGGCGGCTGGAGAAGCTGGCCCATGCGGGTGAGAATCTGCTGGGTGCGCTGCGGGATGGGACGCTGGCGGTGACGGGCGAGTTGATCAGCGGCCTGCTGCTGCTGATGGATGGGCTGCGAAGGATTCTGCTGTTGATCGAAAGCACGGGGGGCGAGGGAACTCGGGCGAGCGATGATGACGGCAGTTTGATTGCACTGCTGGATGATCTGAACGGACAACGCCAGGTAGACGGAGAACCGCGAAGAGAGCTCGCGACCGTGGAGGCTGTCGTAGCGGATGTGCCATCTGTGGCTGTCGATTCAGGATATGTAACTGAAAAAGGAGCCAATGATAAGACGCTTCGCATCGATGTCGAGGTGCTGAATCGGATGATGAACCTGGTCGGCGAGTTGGTGCTAACGCGCAACCAGATGTTGCAGAGTACGGTGGCGGCGGCAAATTTTCCGGAGCTGGCACGACGACTGGACAGCGTGACGGCGGACCTGCGAGAGACTGTGATGCAGGCGCGAATGCAGCCTGTGGGCAATCTGTTTAACAAGTTTCCACGGATGGTGCGCGACCTGGCTCGGACGTGCGGGAAGCAGGTGCGACTGGAGTTCTCCGGGCAGGAGACGGGCCTGGATAAGAGTCTGCTGGAAGCTATTAAAGATCCGTTGACCCATGCAGTGCGGAACTCCGTGGACCATGGGATTGAGTCCCCGGCGGAACGGTTGAAGGCGAGCAAGCAGGCGGAAGGCTGTGTTCGGCTGAAGGCGTTTCACCAGAGCGGATCGGTGGTGATTGAGGTCTCGGATGATGGCGCTGGGATCAGCATAGAGCGGGTACTGGCGAAGGCGGTGGACCGTGAGCTGGTAACGCCGGAGCAGGCTGCGGCGATGACGGAACGCGAGGCATTGCAACTGATCTTTCTGCCGGGGTTTTCCACTGCGGCTGCGGTGACCCATGTGTCTGGCCGCGGCGTTGGAATGGATGTGGTGCGGTCGAACGTGGAGAAGGTCGGCGGTAGCGTCGAGATGGAGTCGCGCGTGGGAGCGGGAACTACGCTGCGGCTGCGGGTTCCGCTGACTTTGGCGATTGTGCCAGCGCTGGTGGTGCGGAGTGGTGGGCAGAGCTTTGCGTTGCCGCAGAGTGCGCTGATGGAGTTGGTGTATGTTCCGGAGCGCGAGGTTGCAGAGGCAATCGAGCAGGTAGGACAGGCCGAGGTGTATCGGCTGCGGGAGCGGTTGTTGCCGATTGTGAGGCTGGATCAACTGCTGGAGGTAACGTCGGCTGAGCGGACGGGATCGCACGGGATATATGTAGCGGTGGTGGAGGCCGAAGGTCGCCGGTATGGACTGGTGGTGGATGACTTGCTGGCACCGGAAGAGATCGTGGTGAAGCCGCTCTCTGGCGTGCTACGGGAGATTGGATTGTTCTCTGGTGCGACGGTCCTGGGCAATGGGCTACTGGCGTTAATTCTGGATGTGGCTGCGGTAGCGGAACGCGCGGGTGTGCGAGCGGCAGAGCCCGGTATCTCCGATGGTGCGATTGAGAGTAGTGCGGATGAGGTAGAGGCGATGCGGTCGTTCCTGGTGTACGAAGACTGTGGCCGTGAGCGGAAGGCGATGCCGCTGGAACAGGTGGAGCGAATTGAGAGCGTGCCGCTGGATGACGTGGAATATGCCGCTGGTCGAGCCATGTTGCAGTATCGCGGAGAGACGCTGGTGTTGCGGGACGCTGGCGGCGTGCTGCGTGAGATGGAAGCTGGTGGTTCACCGGCTGCGGGCGATGCAGCGTTGGTGACTGTCCTGATCTGTGGGAACGGAGTGCAGGAAAATGCTGCGGGGCGCGTGGGTGTTGTGGTTCGGCAGGTGCTGGATGTGTCGGCGGGGGTGGTGCTGGATGAGGTTTCAGCGTGGGAGGGGACTACGTTGGCGCTGGTAAAAGAGCGTTTGACGACTGTGTGTGGCGAGATGAGTGAAGCAGTGGAGCAGCCCCTGCAGGAGGTGGCGTAATGGCTGGACTTGCGACGGACAAGCAGGAAAATTTGGGTGAGATGGTTTCGCTGTGCTCGCTGCTGACTGGTGGACGAGTGTTCGGTATCGATACGCGTCTGATCTGCGAAGTGCTGGGAGAGCATGAGGTACAGCGAGTGCCCCAGGCGCCACCGTTTATTGCGGGCGTGATTCCAAATCGAGGTGAAGTGCTGACGACGGTGAACTTTCGTGCGGTGCTGGGCATGGACGATCAGAGCGGCACGAGTTCGGTGCTGGTACTGGAGGACGAAGAGAGTAGGGAACGGTTTGGACTGATGGTCGATGCGGTGTCGAGTGTGGTGATTGTGAGTGCGGGTATGTTGGAGCCGAATCCGAGCACGCTGGAGCCGCGCTGCAAGGCACTGTTTGATGGCGCGTACAAGATGGCGACCGGGCTGATTGTATCGCTTGATCCGCAGAAGCTGCGACCCGTGCGGCTGGCGGAGATGGGATTGTTCAGCAGGAAGGGAAGAGGAGAGTCTGTATGAGAGCTCTGATTGTCGATGACTCCAGTTTTATTCGCGAGTATCTGCGGGAGTTGCTGCAGCGTATGGGGATTGTGTGTGTTGAGGCAGTGAATGGGCAGGAAGCACTGCATCTGCTGGTGGAGAGTGAGACCTTCGACCTGATGCTGGTGGATCTGAACATGCCTGTGATGAATGGGCTGGAGTGCGTGAAGGAGCTGCGCGCTGCACGACTGTGTCCGGAGACCAAGGTGATGATGGTGACGACGGAGGCGGACAACACGTTTATCTGTCGGGCGTTGGAGTACGGAGCCGATGAGTTTTTGATGAAGCCGTTTACGCCGGAGAGCTTGCGCGAAAAGATGTCATTGCTGGGCTTTATGGCTGCTGCATGATGGGAATGAAACGAGAGAGGAACGAGATGCAGGCAGGTATCCAACGTCCGGTGCGTGTGCTGGTAGCGGATGACTCCGCTGTGATGCGTGGAGTGATGCGAACACTATTTCTACAGCAGGCGGAGAAAGGCGGAGGCGGACTGTTGCCGATGGAGTTGTGCGGCGAGGCAAGAGATGGGGTGGAGTGCCTGGAGGCGATGCAACGGTTGCAGCCGGATGTACTGCTGCTGGACCTGGAGATGCCGCGAATGCATGGGCTGGATGTGCTGGATCGGCTGCAGGCCAAAGGCTCGGAGGTGCCAGTGATTATGTGCAGTGCGTATACCGAGCGGGGCGCACGATCGACGCTGGATGCACTGGCGCGGGGCGCCTCGGACTATGTGATGAAGCCGAGCGAGCAGAGTGATTTTTGCGTAGCAACACAGGTGCTGACGGAACAACTCTTTCCCAAGATTGCGGCA
Organism: Acidobacteriaceae bacterium; assembly: GCA_027311125.1. GTDB lineage: Bacteria > Acidobacteriota > Terriglobia > Terriglobales > Acidobacteriaceae > Edaphobacter. The sequence goes on along the minus strand of DAICZO010000020.1, from coordinate 4,134 downwards.
CTGGCATCGTGTGGTCGACGTAAGAACGGAACAGCGGAGCTTGGTGCGCGAAAGCATGGCATGGAGGGAGAGAACGTGGCTGGACAGGGAGGTGTAGTACGCGAGGCAAGTACAGGGCAAATCTCTGTCGTTGTGATTGGAGTATCGACTGGTGGTCCTTCCGCGCTGGAGTTGATGTTGCCAAGACTGCCTGCGAACCTGCCGGTTCCAGTGCTGATTGTGCAGCACATGCCGAAGGTGTTTACTGGCGCACTGGCAGAGCGGCTGGATCAGTGCTGCGGGTTGCGTGTCCGCGAGGCCTATGAAGGTGCCGCGATAGTGGCGGGAACGGTTTGGATTGCGCCAGGGGACATGCACATGGAGGTGAGTGCCAAAAGGATGGCTGGCGAGCCGGTGACACAGATTCGTCTGCATCAGGAGCAACCGCTGAACTTCTGCCGGCCTTCGGTGGATCATTTGTTTTTCTCGGCGGCACGCGTGTATGGCTCGCGGACTCTGGCGGTGGTGATGACGGGTATGGGTGCGGATGGGCTGGCGGGAGCACGTGCCGTGCATGCTGCCGGTGGTGAGGTGCTGACCCAGGACGAGGCCAGTTCGGTGGTGTGGGGAATGCCGGGGCGAGTGAGTGCTGCGGGAATTGCGAGTGCGACGCTGCCGTTGATTGAGTTGGCGGAGGAGTTGAACCATCGAGTGATGGCGTCACGTGGGGGGACTTCCGCTGGAGCGCGTGAGCGTGAGGTTTCCAGTGGCAGCAGAGAGCGCGGGACTACAAAGGATTGGCGGGAGGTGTCACATGGCGTGCTCTGACTCAGACTACGAGTATCTGCGGGAGTTGGTGTTGGCGCAGTCGGCCAATGTGATCGATCCATCGCGTAACGGGTTGTTTGAGTCGAAGCTGACCCCGGTGGTCCGCCTGGCTGGAGCATCCAATCTGGAGCAGTTTGTGAAGATCTTGCGGGTGGAGCGCAGGCCGCAGTTGCAGCGGGCTGTGGCGGAGGCCATGACGATCAACGAGACGAGCTTCTTCCGTGATCGAATGTCGTTTGAGATGCTGCGGGAGACGATCTTTCCGGCGTTGATTCGGCTGCGAGAGAAAGAGCGACGACTGCGGATATGGAGTGCGGCAAGCTCAACCGGACAGGAGGCGTACAGCCTGGCGATGATGCTGTGCGAGCACTTTCCGCTGCTGTCGGATTGGGACGTGAAGATCGTTGGAACAGACTTGTCGCGGCAGGTGGTAGAGAGTGCGCGCAGCGGACGGTATCGGCGGTTGGAGGTAAATCGTGGGCTGCCGGCGCAGATGCTGGTGAAGTATCTGACACGGCATGGGGAGGAGTGGGAGATGGATGCGCGGGTGCGTGGGATGTGTGAGTTTATGCAGGCGAACCTGTGTGGGGTGTTGCCAGAGATGCCGGTGTTTGACCTGGTTCTGCTGCGCAATGTGCTGCTGTATTTTCCGCGCCAGGACCGTACCCATGTGTTTCGAGAGGTGAGGCGGCGGATGGCTCCGGAGGGCTATCTGATGTTGGGGAATGCGGAGCAGGCGGAGGACTCGACGAAGTTGTTTCACGTTGAGTTTTCATCGGGCTGCTATTTTTATCGGCCTGTGAACACGGCGTAGTTTCCTGGTCGGGTACAGGGTGCAGAAGGTGTGTTGGGGAGTGTTGGGCAGGTATGCTGCTGATAGACGAGAGTAGCGATGCCAACGACACCGAAACTGCCAAAGGCCCGTGTGACGAAGCAGCCTGTAGCTGCGCGCAAGAAGATGCCTGCGCCGGAGGCAGGAACAGATGCTCTGCCGGTGGCAGCGCCGCTCGATGTGGCATCCATTGATCGGGCACTGGGTGCGTTTCATCCGATTACGGAGAAGTGGTTTCGTGCAGTGTTCGATGGGCCTACGCCTCCTCAGGTGGAGGGGTGGCCGGCGATTGCGCGGGGCGAGTCGACACTGATTCTGGCACCGACGGGCACGGGCAAGACGCTGACGGCGTTTTTGTGGTGTCTCGACAAGCTGATGTTGCGGACGGATGTGGCTGCTGAGCGTGGGTGCCGGGTGGTGTATCTTTCGCCGCTGAAGGCGCTGGCCGTGGATGTGGAGCGGAATCTGCGATCGCCACTGGCAGGGATTGCAGCGATGGCGCAGCGCGAAGGTGTGTCCGTGCGGATGCCTGAGATCAGCGTGCGAACGGGGGATACCTCTGCGAAGGAGCGGGCACGGTTTCGGAAACATCCAGGCGACATTCTGATTACGACTCCGGAGAGTTTGTACTTGCTGCTGACCAGCGAGGCGGGTGAGTCGCTACGGACGGTTGAGACGGTGATTGTGGATGAGATTCATGCGCTGGTGCCGAGCAAGCGCGGAGCGCATCTGGCGCTATCGCTGGAGCGACTGGAGGCGCTGACTTCAGCAAGTGGAGGACCGCGGCTGCAGCGGATTGGCTTATCGGCAACGCAGCGACCATTGGAGGAAGTGGCGCGCTTTCTGGGTGGAGCGGAGGTCGAGGCAGGAGAGAATGTAACGCAACCGGTGACACAAGTGCTGCGGTCGGCTCAGACGAGTGATGCGATCGACTCGGTGCTGATGGATGCGGCGCGTGACGATGGCGACAGGCAGGAGGCCAGCGCGGGTCTGCCCCGGTATCGACCGGTCACCGTGGTGAATGCGGGAGCGCGCAAGGTGCTGGAGCTGAAGGTGGAGGTTCCGGTGGAGGACATGGCGCGACTGGGGGAGATACAGGAGCAACCGAGTGGGCCTGCCAGCCAGGGACCGAAGCGTACGTCGATATGGCAGTCGATCCATCCGCGACTGCTGGAGATTATTCGTGGCCGGACGTCGACGCTGATCTTTGTGAATGCGCGACGGGTAGCGGAGCGTCTGGCTGGAGCGTTGAATGAGTTGGCGGGAGAGCCGATTGCGCGGGCACATCATGGATCGTTGGCTGCGACGCAACGATCTGAGATTGAAGAGTTGCTGAAGGCTGGCAAGATCAAGGCGCTGGTTGCGACAAGTTCGCTGGAGTTGGGGATTGATATGGGGGCGATTGATCTGGTGATTCAGATTGAGGCACCGCCCAGCGTAGCAAGTGGGATGCAGCGCATTGGCCGCGCCGGACACCAGGTGGGCGCGCCATCGTGTGGGATTATTTTTCCGAAGTACAGGGCTGACCTGATTGCCTGCGCGGCCGTGACTAAGGCGATGCATGAAGGGCATGTGGAGTCGACGCGGTTTCTGCGGAATCCGCTGGACGTGCTGGCGCAACAGATGGTGGCTGTGATTGCGCACCCACCTTTGAACGCTGCGGATGCGGAGACGCGGCGGAAGCCTGCGACGGATGAAGAGCAAAGTCCAGGGATAAGCTACGCAGCGTTATTTGCGCTGGTGCGCAGTGCCGCGCCATTTGCGGGGTTGAGCCAGGGTGTGTTCGACGGCGTGTTGGATATGCTGGCGGGGCGTTATCCATCGGATGAGTTTGCGGAGTTGCGTCCTCGTATTACGTGGGACCGGACGCGCAACTGGATTACTCCGCGTGCGGGGGTAAAACGGATTGCGATTCTGAATGGTGGCACGATTCCTGATCGAGGCTTGTACGGGGTGTTTTTGGCAGGGGCTACGAAGCCGGTGCGGGTGGGGGAGTTGGATGAGGAGATGGTGTTCGAGAGCCGGACAGGAGACACATTTATTCTGGGGGCCTCGACGTGGCGGATCGATGAGATTACGCATGACCGGGTGTTGGTGACTCCGGCGCCAGGCGAGGCGGGGAAGATGCCGTTCTGGCATGGAGACCAGGTGGGACGGCCGCTGGAGTTTGGACGGAGGATTGGTGCACTGGTGCGGGAGTTGCGCGAGGTGCCGCGTAGCGTGGGACTGGCGCGGTTGGTCGGTGAGCATGATCTGGAGATGGGGGCGGCGGAGAATGCGCTGCGGTACCTGGCGGATCAGGAGATTGTAACTACTGCGGTGCCAGATGATCAAAACGTAGTGATAGAGCGGGTTCGGGACGAGTTGGGGGACTGGCGGGTGTGTGTCCTGACGCCGTTTGGGAGCCGGATTCATGCGCCCTGGGCCATGGCGATCACGGCAAAACTGCGTGCAATTGGTGGACACGATGTGGAGACAATGTGGTCTGATGACGG
>DAICZO010000009.1 GCA_027311125.1 Acidobacteriaceae bacterium | reverse complement strand
GGTGAGGGTGTGGTTTGGCGGGGTGAACATGGCCAGTTTGACCCTGCATGAGGAGACTCGTACATTGGATATGAGGCGCTACCGCGCAAATCGCTCTTAGAGCGAGCGACGCGGCATATTCACGCGACCATTGGAAGGCATTGACTTGACCCCGACAGAGATTACGGAAACGACAGAAGCAACGAAGGAATTAGCTGAACAGCAGGCTGAGCACACGCACGATCACGACCACTCGCATGAGCATGTACCTGCCACGGCGCTGAACCCTGAGCTGACCCGAGAGATTGAGGTTGAAGTTGCAGCGGATGAGGTATCAAAGGCATTCAAGACCGTGGTGAAGCGCTACCAGAAATTGGCGCGCATTCCGGGCTTCCGGGCTGGTAAGGTTCCGGAGTCGCTGGTGCGATCTAAGTTTGCCAAGGAGGTTCGCCAGGAGGTTCTGGAGAGTCTGGTTGGGGAACGCTTTCGTCAGGCGATTGAAGAGCAGAAGCTGCGTCCGGTATCGGAGCCACAACTGCTGGACCTGCAACTGTTCGACGGACAGCCACTGAAGTTCAAAGCTGGTTTTGAAGTAGCCCCGGAGTTCGATGTCGCGGGCTACGAGAGCGTGCGGGTTACTCGGCCTGAGGTCGCATTGACCGAAGAAGAGTATGAGTCGGAACTGAACCGTGTACTGGATGCGCATGCGACGGTAGAGCCGGTCGATGAAGATCGTGCACTGGTGAACGGTGATTGGGCAGAGATCCAGTTCCGGGGCGAGGTGAAGGATCTGGCACAGACAGTTACCGAAGACGGCGTTGCGAATGCTTCGACGCAGGAGCCGATTACTGGCGACGATGTGTTGATCGAGATCGGCGGTAAGAACACGCTGACGGCGTTCAACGAAGCGCTGCTGGGCGCGAAGCCGGGGCAGGAGCTGAAGTTTGAAGTGGATTATCCGGCGGACTTTGGCGAGCGTCGTCTCGCGGGCCAACAGGTGAGCTACGACGTGACGGTGAAGGCGATCAAGCACAAGAGCTTTCCTGAGCGGGATGCGGAGTTTGCCAAGCAGTTAGGCAATTATGAGAGCTTTGACGAGTTTGCGACCAAACTACGGGAGCATGCTGCTGACCGGAAGAAGGAAGCACTGGAGAGTCAGGCGAAGGACAAGATGCTCGAGGAGCTGATTGGCAAGTACCAGTTCCCTGTTCCTGAGTCGTTTGTGCAGCAGCAGGTGGATGCTCGTCTGGATCGCGGTCTGCGGGCGCTGGCACAGCAGGGCATGAAGGCCGAGGACATGCGCAAGCTGGACTTTGGCCGTCTACGGGCAGCGCAGCGGGACCAGGCGATCAACGAAGTGAAGGTCTCGATGATTCTAGACCGGATCGCAGAGGCCGAGGGTATTGTGGTGAGCGAGGAAGATCTGGATCGCGAACTGCTGATGCTTTCGCTGCAGTCGCGTGAGCCGCTGGAGGCGCTGCGTGAGCGCTTGGCCGGCGATGGTGGACTGGATCGCATTCGCGAGCAAATGCGTCGCGAGAAGACGGGAAGCGTGCTGTACGAGAAGCTCTCCGCGTAGGGTGAGTGAACAGACGAAACGCAGTGGCTATGTTGCCGTAATTTCAGACTAGGTTGGTTCAACCGGTTTATAGAAAGAGAGTGTTATGGGACTAGTACCGATGGTGATCGAGCAGACGAGCCGAGGCGAACGCGCCTACGACATTTATAGCCGTCTGCTGCGGGATAACATCATTTTTCTGGGCACACCGATCGATGACAATATTGCGAACGTGATTATTGCGCAGATGTTGTTTCTGAGCGGCGAGGACCCAGAGAAGGATATCCAGCTGTACATCAACTCGCCGGGTGGTTCGATTACGGCCGGGCTGGCGATCTACGACACAATGCAGTACATCAAGAACGACGTTGTGACGTTCTGCATTGGCCAGGCTGCGAGCATGGGTGCGTTTCTGCTGATGGCGGGCAAGAAGGGGAAGCGATTTGCTTTGCCGAATTCGCGGATTCTGATTCACCAGCCATCGATGGGCGGACTGAGCGGACAGGCGACGGACATCGATATCCATGCGCGTGAGATTCTGCGGATTCGCGAGATTACGAACAAGCTGATGAGCGCCAGCACGGGCCAGTCGCTGGAACGGATTGAGCGAGATGTCGAGCGGGACTTTATCATGACGGCGGCGCAGTCGAAGGAGTACGGGATTATCGACGATATTATCGATCGCCCCCGTACGTAGCTGACGCAGGTTGGATTGAGCGAGAGAGGCCCCGGGCTTTCCGGGGTCTTTTTCTATGCGACCTTTCCTGCAGTGTTCTGAGCATTTTAATGACCAATTGGATGTAGCCAACGCGGTACCCTGGGTTTCGCTCCGCATGATGAAACGGGTGTAAACTTAGGCATCAGCTTTCGCATGGATGTATCCAGGAGCAGTCTCACCTATGAAAACTTCACGAGGCTCAGACGAGTCGCTTCGTTGTTCCTTCTGCCATAAGTCGCAGGATGCTGTCGCCAAGCTGATCTCGTCACCTTCGGATTACCCCCGGGCGTATATCTGCGATGAGTGCGTTGCGGTGTGCAACTCGATACTGGAAGATGATCGCAGCGAAGCGCAGCCGGGTGGGGCGCCAACGCACTTGCCCAAGCCGCAAGAAGTAAAGGCCTGCCTGGATGAGTACGTGATTGGCCAAGACCAGACCAAGAAGAAGCTGGCCGTGGCGGTGTACAACCACTACAAGCGCATCCAGATGAACAAGACCCGCGGCAACGATGTTGAGTTGGCGAAGTCGAATATTCTGCTGGTGGGACCGACTGGCTCGGGCAAGACGCTGCTGGCGCAGACGCTGGCGAAGGTGCTGGACGTGCCGTTCGCGATTGTGGATGCGACTACGCTGACCGAGGCTGGGTATGTCGGCGAGGATGTGGAGAATATTATTTTGAAGCTGCTGCAGGCTGCGGACGGGGACGTTACGCGGGCGCAGAGCGGAATTATTTATATCGACGAGATCGACAAGATTGGCCGCAAGGATGAGAACCCTTCGATCACGCGGGACGTTTCCGGCGAGGGCGTGCAGCAGGCGCTGCTGAAGCTGCTAGAAGGGACGGTTGCGAATGTGCCGCCGCAAGGCGGCCGCAAGCACCCACACCAGGAGTTTACGGCGGTCGATACGACGAACATCCTGTTCATCTGCGGTGGGGCATTTGTGGGCTTGGAAAAAGTGATTGGCCGACGCGTTGGCAAGAAGGCGCTGGGCTTCAAGACGGTTGCCGATCCGGAGTCAAAGGACGGAGACGTAACGCCAATTCGGGCGCAGCGTGATGCCGAGTTGTTGCGGCAGGCAGAGCCCCAAGACCTGTTGAAGTATGGGTTGATTCCAGAGTTCGTTGGCCGGTTGCCGGTGATGGGAATTCTGGATGAGTTGGATGAAGCTGCCCTGATCGAGATTCTGACAAAGCCCAAGAATGCGATTTTGAAACAGTATATGAAGTTGTTTGAGTTTGAAGGCGTGAAGGTGACCTTCACCGAAGAGGCAGCGCGAGAGATTGCCCGTGAGGCTTTGCAGCGTAAGGTGGGAGCACGCGGCCTGCGGATGATTCTGGAAGAGTTGATGCTGGATCTGATGTACTACGTCCCGGGCAACAAGAAGGTGAAGGAGCTTTCCATTACGGCAGAGATGGTGAAGAAGCACAGCCTGACGTTGCCTATGCTGTTGGAGAAGGCTGGCTAAAGGTACGAGGCGTGGGGTGGCACGCTGGACTGTTCTTGTTGGCTGGTGTGTGGGGCGCGGCGTCAGTTGGGCAGGCGCGGCACAGGTTGCGGCGGGGAATGCAGCGGTGACTCGGGGCGGTCAGTGCTGGCGCACGGTGGGGTTTTGATTTGGCGTAGTTGATTTTTGACTGCACGATGGTTGCATGTGCCGGGCGTCGCACGAGAGATGCCGACGCATTACAATCGGAAGAACGCCGCGGGCGTGGGTTGAATCCTAACCTTCACCTGAACGTCTAATTGGGGAGACCGATGACAAATCAACCAAAAGAAGTATTGAGCGGCGAAACAAGAAAACTGCCCATGATGCCTATTCGGGACATGGTGATCTTTCCGCACATGATGACACCGTTTGTTGTAGGGCGGGAGTCGAGCGTACGTGCGCTGGAAGAGGCTTTGACGGGTGACCGGAAGATATTTCTGGCGACGCAGCACGATGCGTCGGTCGATGAACCGAATGCAGATGATATTTACGACACGGGCACGATTGGCAATATCGTGCAGAGCGTGAAGATGCCGGACGGCAATATCAAAGTGCTGGTGGAAGGCATGGAGCGGGCACGGGCGACGGAGGTGAATGACGTCGACGGATTCTTCGTAGCCACGGTACGGACGGGACGCACGCATCTGGAGTTGACGCCGCAGGTGGAGCAGTTGATGCAGCGGGTTCACTCGCTGTTTGAGCAGTATGTGAAGCTGCAGCAGAGCTTGAACTACGAGACGATGGCAGCGAGCGTGCTGGCCGATGAGCCGGCTAAGCTAGCGGATACGATTGCCGCAAATTTGCAGCTTTCGATTGAAGAGAAGCAGCAGTTGCTGGAAGTATTCGATCCGGAGACGCGACTGGCCCGTGTAGCTGATGTGCTGGACCTGGCGATCGAGAAGCTGAACATGGATCGGACCATCCAGTCGCGAGTGAAGCGGCAGATGGAGAAGGCACAAAAAGAGTACTACCTGAACGAGAAGATCAAGGCGATTCAGAAGGAGCTGGGACGTGGCGAGAAGTCCGAGTTCGATGAACTGAAGAAGAAGATTGAGACGGCAGGGATGCCGAAGGATGTGCTGGATAAGAGTCTGCTGGAGTTGAAGAAGCTGGAGGCGATGCCGCCGATGTCGGCTGAGTCGACGGTGAGCAGGAACTATCTGGACTGGCTGCTGGCGGTGCCGTGGAAGAAGAAGTCGAAGGAGATTCGTTCCATTGAGCATGCCGAGAAGATCCTGAACGAAGACCACTATGGACTCGAGAAGATCAAGGAACGGATACTGGAGTTCTTGGCAGTTCGGCAACTGGTGAAGAATCCCAAGGGATCAATTCTGTGCTTTGTTGGGCCTCCGGGTGTCGGTAAGACCTCGTTGGGTATGTCGATCGCGAAGGCTACTGGCCGTAAGTTTGTGCGGATGTCGCTGGGCGGCGTACGGGATGAGGCGGAGATTCGTGGGCACAGACGGACGTACATTGGAGCGCTGCCGGGACAGATCATCCAGTCGATGAAGAAGGCTGGGACGAAGAACCCGGTGTTTATGCTGGATGAGATCGACAAGATGGCTTCGGACTTCCGGGGTGATCCTGCGAGTGCGCTGCTGGAGGTGCTCGATCCGGAGCAGAATACTTCGTTCCAGGACCACTATCTGGATGTGGAGTATGACTTGTCGCAGGTGCTGTTTGTGGCTACCGCGAATGTGCTGCATACGATTCCAGGACCGCTGCAGGATCGCATGGAGATACTCCGGCTGCACGGTTATACCGAAGTGGAGAAGCTGGAGATTGCCAAGCAATACCTAGTGAAAAAGCAGCGAGAAGGTACTGGACTGACGGAAGCGCAGATCGTGTTTGAAGACGCTGCGCTGCAGCAGTTGATACGGGGGTATACGCGCGAGGCAGGGGTTCGCAACCTGGAGCGCGAGATTGGCAATGTGTGCCGCAAGGTGGCTCGGCGGGTGGTGAAGAACGGCTCTAAACATGAGGAGACGATCACTGCGGATAACCTGAATGAGTTTCTGGGCGTGGCGAAGTTCCGTGACTCGCAGGTGCATGAGAAGAGCGAAGTCGGGCTGGTGACGGGACTGGCCTGGACGGAGGTCGGCGGGACGATTCTGCAGACCGAAGTGCAGGTACTGGATGGCAAGGGCAAGATGACGGCCACCGGACAACTGGGCGAGGTGATGCAGGAGTCGGCCCAGGCCGCGCTAAGCTACATTCGCTCCCGTGCGCAACAACTGGGCCTGGCGAAGGACTTCTACCGAAATGTGGACATCCATGTCCATGTGCCGGAGGGAGCGATTCCAAAGGATGGGCCGTCGGCGGGTATTACGCTGGCGACTGGTCTGGCGAGTGCGCTGACCAAGATCAAAGTGCGGCGTGATATTGCGATGACTGGCGAGATAACGCTGCGGGGCAAGGTGTTGCCGATCGGCGGACTGAAGGAGAAGCTGCTGGCGGCGCATCGAGCGGGAATCTTCGAGGCGATTCTGCCTGAGGAGAACCGCAAGGACCTGGCTGACCTGCCGGAGTTGCTGAAGTCTTCGATGAAGCTACACTTCGTGGAACAGATGGACGAGGTGTTGAAGATTGCGCTGGAAGGCAAACTCCCTGAGTTGAAGGAAGAGACACCAGAAGCACTGGCAGCAGTGATGCCTAAGACGCTGGAAGCGCCTCAGCCGGTGGCGCACCAGTAAGCAGATTGTCCTGATGAGCAGGCGTCTAACGCAAGCGGCCGAGCCTTATTGCTCGGCCGCTTGCATTATGGCCATGGTGCTTGCTTACGCGCTGCGTCTGCCAGTGACGAAGTGCATGATGATGGAGATGACGGCGAAGAGTATGAGCAGGTGGATGAGGAAGCTGCTGATGTGAAGCACGAAGAATCCACCGAGCCAGAGAATCACCAAGACAACTGCGAGAATAAGGAACATAGTTTTTGCTTTCTGACTGCCTGAGTTTGCCGCTATGGGCGCGAACAGTTACAGGGAGTAAGAGAGACAACCACACGGATTCGTTGCTTGTGGTGTGAGAAAGAATAAAAAAGGTGGTTTGCCACGGATTGGGCAAAACCACCTTTTTAGTATTCGATATACCGAAATTTAGACTTTGCCACCAGCGATGGAGGGGATGAGCATGATCTCGTCGCCATCCTGGAAGGTATAGGCCTCACCACCGAGGAAGCGGATATCTTCATCGTTGACATAGATATTGATGAAACGGCGGAGCTTACCGTCCTCTCCCTTGATCTGGGTGCCAAGTGCTGGGAAGGACTGGTCGATTTGGGCGAGGAGTCCGGGGAGGTTGGCCGCAGCGGAGTCGAACTGTTTGAGGCCATCCGTGTGGCGGGTAAAGGCGGCGGGAAGCATAACTTTAATGGGCATTTGAGACTCCTGCTGTGGCTAGTTCGGGTTCGGAATTGGGTTCGGTGGTGCCGTCGAGTTCGCGGAGGTAGGTATCGAAGTCCGCGAGGCGAGGACGAACGGCGCGCTGCTGCTGGTAGCGTCCTGCGAGGGCGTCCGTGGTCTTAAGGCCGTTACCCGTGATGCAGACGACAGTGGTCTGGTCGGGAGAGATACGTCCATCGGCGTAGAGGCGCGCGGTAACAGCCGTAGTGACGCCACCAGCGGTCTCGGTGAAGATACCTTCGGTCTCTGCCAGTTCCTGAATGCCAGCGATGACTTCGACGTCGGAGACGTCTTCTGCCCAGCCGCCGGTGGAGCGAATCATCTTGGCTGCTGCCGGACCGTCAGCAGGGTTACCGATGGCGAGCGAGCGGGCGATGGTATTGGGTCGCTGCGGGACGATGTCGTCGGCTCCGTCCTTGACGGCGACGGAGATGGGCGAGCAGCCGGTAGCCTGCGCTCCGAAGAAACGGACCGACTTATCTTCCACGAGGCCAAGGTAGATGAGTTCGTTGAAGGCTTTGCGGATCTTGCGGATGAGAGAGCCGCCCGCCATGGGGACGACGACATTGTCAGGTAGACGCCAGCCGAGTTGCTCGGCGATCTCGTAGCCGACGGTTTTTGAGCCCTCGGCGTAGTAGGGGCGGAGGTTGACGTTGACGAAGCCCCAGTTGTACTCATCGGCGATGATGGTGCACAGACGATTGACGTGGTCGTAGTTGCCGTCGATACGGACGAGGCGGGCACCGTAGACCAGAGTGTTGAGAATCTTGGCAGGCTCGAGATCGGCGGGGACGAGGATGCAAGCCTTGATGCCGAGGCGGGCGGCCTGGGCTGCAACCGAGTTGGCCAGGTTGCCGGTGGAAGAACAACCGACAGTGGTGAAGCCGAACTTCTGTGCGTTGGCGAGAGCGACGGAGACGACACGATCTTTGAAGGATAGGGTCGGGAAACAGACAGCGTCATTTTTAATGTAGAGGTTGCTGGCACCAATGCGCTTACCGAGATTCTTCGCACGGACGAGGGGAGTGAAGCCTACAGGCAGGTCGGGCTGGAAGCCTTCAGGGATAGGCAGAAGAGCGGCATAGCGCCAGATGTTGGCCGGGCCTGCGGCGATGTTCTCGCGGGTAAAGATACCGCGGACCGCTTCGAGATCGTAGGCGATTTCGAGGGGTGCGAGGCAGTCTGGACAAGCGGAAAGGGGCTGGTTGCCGAAGCGCTTGCCACACTCGTTGCACTTGAGTTCATACCGGCTACAGGAATACTGCATTGCTTAATCTCCCTGTGGTGAGGGGAGTTATGCGCTTTGACTATTCTCTGCTGTGGGGGTATCGCCGGAGGGACAGAAATGCGGGGTGCAGGCGATAGATGCACTGCGTGCTCCGAATCTCATGTTCCCCGTCGCGTGAAGCCTCCAGGAGAGAGTTGACACCGGTACGCGTTTGTTCTGTCCGGTTGTCGTGGCGTCAAAGGGCTCGTCCCTCAACCACTCTGCATGAAATTCAAATTTGTCCGAAGACAAACTGGAATTACTTAGTAGTAACACAAGCCCGAAGCGGCTGCAAGTGCAAGTGAATGTGGCGGCTCAGTGTCTGGCGATGATTTCGCGGATGCCGTTGACGAAGGCCGCTGGGTCGAACTCGGTGCGGACGATCTCGTCGGGGCAGTCGGTGAGGATGGCGACGCGCCAGTTGCAGACAAAGGCGACGAGTTGTCCGGGGTGGGTGGTTCTGATGTCGGAGCAGAGGGTTTCGGCATCGTGAACGCCGGACTGCCCCTCTACGTCGATGAGTACTAGCTCATAGTTACCCGAGGCGAAGAGGGCGAGGGCCTCGGATGGGCTGAGCGTGGAGTGGACTTCGAAGCCGGAGATGCGGAGGATCTGGTCGCGAACAGGGCGCAGGGTCTCGCGGCGACAGATATGGAGGATGGCGGGTTTGGAATCGGAGGCTGGTTGCATGGGTTTTGGAGGGCCTGTATTGCACGTACTGCGGGGTGTGCGGTTCGGATAGAGGGTCTGTGATCAGGATGCCGTGCCGTAAGGATTTCGATCAACCTAAAATGGCAACGATCCAGTTGAGGCTAGATCTATTTTATCGATTTTTGATGTTTTTAACTCCGAGATTACTTGTTGGGTCCGTCCGGTTGGGGGAGGTGGTTGGGGGACACGCATCAAGCAGTTATAAGGTGCTGGAATTCTAGAGCGTTGGGTCGTAGTTCAGATTTTGGCCTAGCCAACGCTCGACTTCGGCCACGCTGATGCCCTTGCGCTGGTGATAGTCGGCAACCTGATCGCGGTCGATCTTGCCGAGTGAGAAGTAACGCGCTTGCGGATGGGCGAAGTAGAGCCCGCTGACGCTGGAACCGGGCCACATGGCAAACGATTCGGTGATCTTCATGCCAGTGTTTGCTTCCACATTGAGCAGATGCCAGAGCGTCCCCTTCTCGGTATGATCGGGACAGGCGGGATAGCCAGGGGCAGGCCGTATACCGCGGTAGCCTTCGTGAATGAGTTCTTCCGGGGTAAGGCCTTCCGCGAGGCCGTAACCCCATTCGTCACGCACACGTTTATGCAGGTATTCGGCGAAGGCTTCGGCGAGACGGTCTGCGATGGCCTCTGCCATGATCGCGTTGTAGTCGTCGTTGTCGGCTCTGAAGCGATCACAAAGCTGCTTGAGTCCGATGCCACTGGTGACGGCGAAGGCACCGATGTGATCGTTCAGGCCAGTCTCCCTGGGGGCGATGAAGTCTGCAAGAGACCGACACGGCTCGCTGCCTTCGCGGTTGGCTTGCTGACGGAGGAAGTGGAATCGCTCCAGGACCTTGGCGCGATTTTCGTCGGTGTATAGCTCGACATCGTCGCCGACTGCGTTAGCAGGAAAGAAGCCGTAGACGCCACGTGCAGTGAGCAGATTCTGCTCGATGATGCGGTCGAGCAGCGCGTTGCCTTCGGCGAAGACCTGGCGCGCCTGCGCACCCTGCTCGGCGTGATCGAAGATGCGGGGATAGATGCCTTTGAGCCCCCAGGTGTGAAAGAAGGGGGACCAATCGATATAGTTACGCAGGGTAGCCAAGGAGAAGTTGTCCAACACGCGAACACCTGTAAAAACAGGCATCGGCAGGTCTTCGGCACGCCACTCGATTGGCGTGCGGCGCGTGCGAGCGACTTCAAGCGAGACGACTTGCTGGCGGGGAGCGGCGTGGGCCTTACGAAGCGCTTCATACTCCGCACGATGCTGCTTGACGAACTCGGCCTTGCCATCGTCGCTAAGAAGGCTGGTGGTGACAGGCACGGCGCGGCTGGCATCCAAGACGTGAACCACGGGCTCGCTGTAGTGCGGTGCGATTTTGACGGCGGTATGAGCACGGCTGGTGGTTGCACCGCCTACGAGTAGCGGCAGTTTGAATCCCTGGCGTTCCATCTCTCTGGCGACATGCACCATCTCGTCGAGCGACGGGGTGATGAGACCGCTGAGGCCAATGATGTCGACTTTCTCGGCTCGGGCACGCTCTAAAATTTTCTCAGAGGAGACCATCACGCCCATGTCGATGACCTCGTAGTTATTGCAGGCCAGCACGACGCCAACGATGTTCTTGCCGATGTCGTGTACGTCGCCTTTGACGGTTGCGAGCAGTATTTTTCCCTGGGCCTTGACGATCTGGCCGGAGGCTTCGAGCGCGGCCTTCTCTGCCTCCATGAACGGGGTGAGATGGGCTACGGCCTTCTTCATAACGCGGGCGGATTTGACCACCTGAGGGAGAAACATCTTGCCGGCTCCGAACAGATCGCCAACGACGCCCATGCCATCCATGAGTGGGCCTTCGATGACCAGCAGGGGCCGTCCCAGTTTGACGCGTGCTTCTTCTGCGTCGATTTCGATGTAAGTGTCGATGCCCTTGACCAGTGCATGGGAGAGACGCTCCTCCACGGTGCCGTTGCGCCATTCTTCGGCTTTCTTCTCATTGACGACCGCACCGACGTGCTTCAGTTTCTCGCCATGATCGACGAGGCGTTCGGTGGCGTCGGAGCGTCGGTTCAGCAGCACGTCCTCGACAAGAACCTTCAGTTCCGGCTCGATCTCCTCATAGACTTCGAGCATTCCGGCATTGACGATGCCCATGTCCAAGCCAGCGGCGATGGCGTGATAGAGGAACGCAGAGTGCATGGCTTCGCGGACCTTGTTGTTGCCGCGGAAGCTGAATGAGATGTTGGAGACGCCGCCGGAGATCTTCGCGTGGGGAAGATTGGATTTGATCCAACGGGTAGCGTTGATGAAGTCGACGGCGTAGTTGTTGTGCTCGTCCATACCGGTGGCGACGGTAAGGATGTTGGGATCGAAGATGATGTCTTCGGGGGGAAAGTCTAACTCGTCGACAAGGATGCGATAGGCGCGCGCGCAGATTCGGATCTTCTCTTCGTAGGTGGCAGCCTGACCTTGTTCGTCGAAGGCCATAACCACGACTGCAGCTCCATACTTGAGCACGGCTTTCGCGTTCTGACGGAATTTTTCTTCGCCTTCCTTGAGCGAGATCGAGTTGACGATTCCCTTGCCCTGCAGGCACTTCAGGCCAGCTTCGATAACCTCCCATTTGGAGGAGTCGACCATAAAGGGCACCTTGGCTACCTCTGGTTCGCTGCCGAGGAGTTGTAGGTAACGGGTCATGGCGGCGACGCCGTCAATCATGCCCTCGTCCATGCAGATATCCAGAACGTTTGCGCCGTTCTCGACTTGCTGCCGGGCGATGCTGACCGCCTCCTCGTACTTCCCTTCCTTGATCAACTTCGCAAACTTCGGCGAACCAGCGACGTTGGTTCGCTCACCGATCATGATGAAGACCCCGGGTTGCTGGGTAAAGGGCTGGGAGCCAGAGAGGCGAAGCGGCTTTACCGGCGGGAGCACGCCCTGACGTTCGTGATGAGGCACGCTCATGCTCTGCTCCTGACGCCTTGCGAGACTGGTCGGGAGAATTCACGAGGAGGCTGGCCTTCCAGCGCTTTCGCGATAGCGGCAATGTGATCGGGGGTGTTACCGCAGCAGCCACCAGCGATATTGATCAGGCCGCCCTTGGCGAAGTCCCCGAGGTAGCGGGCCATATCCGGCGGACCGAGGTCAAAGCCGGTTTCGGCGAGGGGGTTGGGTAAGCCAGCATTTGGGTAGCATGAGATGGCCACGTTTGCCTTGTCCGAGAGTTCTTCGAGAAATGGATACATCAAGTCGGGACCGAGAGAGCAGTTGAGTCCGACGGACAGTGGCTTCACGTGTGCGACAGCGTTCCAGAATGCCTCCGGAGTCTGCGCGGAGATTAGGGTTTCACCACCGCGGCCCACAGCGGCAGAGATCATGACCGGCAGTTCGGTGTGATCCTGATCGAAGACCTCGCGGATGGCAACCAACGCAGCCTTGGCATTGAGCGAATCGAAGATGGTCTCGACGAGCAGCAGGTCTGAGCCACCGGCGATGAGGGCGCGTATCTGATGCATATAGGCGGCCTTCACCTGATCGAAGGTAACCACGCGGAAGCCTGGATCATCGGCGTCGGGGGAGTTCGACAGAGATACTGTCAACGGTCCTATGGCACCAGCGACGAATCGTTGGCGTGAGGTTTCGTTGCTGACCCGATCAGCCCACTCCCGGCCCAAGCGTGCGGAACGTTCGTTGATCTCCCAAGCGAGATCGTTGAGATATTGGTCTTCGATAATCGCTTGATAGAAGGCTGGATCTTTGCGTCCGCCATGCTCGCGAGGATCCTCGACAAAAAACTCGCTCTGGGTGATGCTGGTGGCACCGAAGGTATTGGTCTCGATGATGTCCGCGCCTGCCTGCAAAAACCGGCGGTGGATGTCGCCGATCATGTCGGGCTGGGTGATGGAAAAGAGGTCACCGTTATTTAAAAGGTCTTTGGTGGAGTTACTGAAACGCTCGCCACGGATGTCCGCTTCGGTCATGCCATAGGTGCGAATGGTGGTGCCGGTCGCTCCGTCGATTATGGCAATACGGCTTTGTAATATCTTTTCGAGAGGATGTTGGTGGGCGGTGGACATATATCCCTGACGGCCTTGGAAGTGGCACAAATAATGCTGACAATCGGTAGGACCGCACATATCGGCAGGATGTATGTCGATACATCCACTGCCTAAAACAAGGTTGTGCGAATCAGGACGAGCAATGAGCTAGGCGAGTGACTCCGCCATATCCTTATTGGATTGCACATTATCCGGCAGGGTTCTGACCTGAACGAGGAGATCTTGCTTACGCATGACGAGGCTGGTGGCGTTGAGGCTGGCCAGTTCGAAGCCGTGGCCGTGGGTGATGGCATCGGTGGGGCAGGCCTCGACACAGTAACCGCAAAAGATGCAGCGGTTGTAGTCGATGTTGTAGACCTTGGCGTAGCGCTCGGCGGAGGAGATGCGCGTCTCTTCGGTGTTTTCAGCTGCTTCGATGTAGATACAGTTTGAGGGGCAGGCAGCGGCGCAAAGGAAGCAGGCGACGCACTTCTCGAGACCATTCTCGTCGCGCTGGAGTTGGTGCTTTCCACGGAAGCGCTGCTGAAACTGGGCGCCGCGCATGGGGCCTTTACCATCCGGGTAGTTCTCCACTTCGGTGGGCTGAAAAGCCTCTTTGAGGGTGATGGTCATACCCTTGGCAATGGCGGCTGCGTCGCGAATGATTGACATAATAGGAGTATACGACGTGGGTGCGATGTGCTGAAAGGCCGCGGGTGCCGGAGTGGTCAGCGTACAGTGGCATCGAAGATGCCGGTTTCGACTGTTGTGTTGTGCTTCATCTGGACGAAGATGCGGTAGCGGCCCGGGGATGGGAAGCCATAGGGGAAGTCTACGGAGTTGGCGTTGGGATCGACAGGGGTGCCGGGTGGGTGGGAGATACCAGTCATCTCGGGCATATCGGCCATGGCGTCGGACGGAGCGGGGTTGGCCAGCATGACGGCGGCCATGGCTGCGGAGCCGTCGGGATGGACGTGAGCGAAGACGGTGCCGTCGGTCTTGACGAAGGCGGCGTGACCCGCCATGCCCATGTAAGGCTGCATATCCCTGGCGGGTGAGCCATCTGGGCCGAGGAGGCGGAAGTGGAAGGTGTAAGCGGTGTTGGCGGTCAACGTGGCGGGGCTGTCCCAGACCATGGTGTAGCGGTCGGGGAGTGGGAAGGAGTTGGCTAGCTCCCCCGCAGCGATGGGTGGGGCGTGGCCTGCGGCGTCGTCGGGACCGGGAGGCGAGGCGGGCATACCGGGAGGGACCGTGATCGAGGTGACGAGGGTCTCGGGGAAGCCGTTGGCGTGGACGACGTCGGCGTAGAGGTTGTACTGGCCGGGAGGCATGGCGGGGAGATCGAGGACGAAGTGGGAGCCGCTGCGGTTCGGGTGGAGGTGGAAGACGGCGTCCATGCCGGGCTGGCGGATGGCGTAGAGGTGCATGAGGTGGCCGTGATCGGGGATAAAGTCGGACGCGGGGCGTGATCGGTACTCGTTATGGGCGACGAAGGGTTGCACGGTCAGGTCGAGGTGGTTGCCGGTAAGGAGCGCATGGGTATGGAGCGGGCGGTAGACGTTGGTGGAGAAGCTGGCAGCCTGAACGTTCCACCAGGTTGCTCCACCGTAGACGAGCAGTGCCATGACGATGAGGCTGGCTGCCATGGCGATGAGGCTGCGTTGTCGCTGAGCCGCGGAGGGCTGGAGACCGGGTTGCAGGCGAGCCTCGCGGACGGCTGCGGCGACGACTCCGGCCATGCTGACGATGAGGAAGAGCCCAAGCAGTGTGAGGAGGATGCCGAGGTTGCGATCCATGGTGAGGATGGAGAGAGCGACGGCTGGGACGGGGACTGCGACGGTCTGGTTGCCAACCGCTCCGGTGACGTTGAAGC
>DAICZO010000006.1 GCA_027311125.1 Acidobacteriaceae bacterium | reverse complement strand
ACCGCGAGTCGGGGTCGCGGAAATCCGATTGCGACGGCAATCGATTCGCTTCTGATCACGGTCGCCGACTTTCGTGTACCGATCGGCTCGGTGACCGTCTGGATTGCCTGCGGTTTGCCGACCCTGCATAGGGAGCGCTCGGGCCTATTTCAGGAGTCATTCCGTGATTTCCTCCAGTAACGGGTCACATGCTTCCATCGGCACAACGGGGCGGGGTTAGTGCAGTTGTGTACGAACTCGGTTACCTGCAAGCGTGAAACTGCTGGGGACGTTGGATAACCGTCCTCCGGTCGGAATTCGGGTCACTGGGAGGCTATCACCTCGTCCCCGGGATTTGGTACCCGAAAAACGTTAGGTTCCTATCGGGACTGCCCCGGCAGACGAGGCAGGATTGAGCCCGGTTATTCGGGCCGGGGCAGTTTCGATAGGATCGTTTGAACTGAGCCGCTGGCGTTTGCGGCGGATGCGGTGATCTAGCTATGCATTTTCAATGGCCCCGGCAGGCCGATCGTGGCTCATGTTGAGCCCGGAAGTGAACTAGCGGGGTGGGGAGAGCCGCTTAAGTGAGCCGAGTTGAGTACTGCAACGTGTGAGCGAGTGATGCGTACAGGGTGCGTGGGCAACTTGTGGGCACACGAGTGCCTTGCATGTGCGAGCATGCCATCGGGCGACAGGGTAGAGACGTGGTAGGCCATAGCTGTGTTATGAGCTGTCAACGCAGCACCTCTGTGGGGTAGTCAGGCTCGGGTCTGGCCGGAAGTAAAGTTGAGCGCTGGTGATCCGTTCGATGACCCGCATGGTGCCGGAGCAGGCGGGACAGCGCAGCTGGCTGGTTGCTTCGGGGCGATCAGGGGGTGCAACAGCGCCGAGCAACTCGCGGCAGCGAGCGAGAGCGGTTTTCCGTCTCCGGTTGGCGAAGAAGCCGAAGTGGCGGATGCGGACCAGTCCTTTGGGCAAAACGTGAAGCAGAAATCTGCGCAGGAACTCCTCTGCTGAAACGGTCATGACCTTCTGCTTGCCGCCGTGGGCATAGTCTCGCCAGCGGAAGGAGACCTGATCGTTTTCGAAGGCCACGAGACGGTGGTTGGAGATGGCGACGCGATGAGTGTAGCGGGCCAGGTAGTTGAGAACCTGTTCGGCGCCGCCGAACGGCGGCTTGGCGTAGACGACCCAGTCCTTTTGGCCGAGTTGCCAGAGGAAGTGGCTGAATGGATCAGGGGAGGCAAGTGGCTCGAGTGAGCTATGGAACTGAAGCCTGTCCTGTTTGACCAGTTCACGGAGTTGGTCACAGAACTTCTCGCGGAAGACCTTGCTGAGTGCCTTGACGGGCAGGAAGAATCGGCGCGACGAGTCGATCCATCTGGAACCATCGAGCGCGAGGCCGCCGGCGGGAACGATGTAGTGTACGTGGGGATGAACCTGGAGGTTCTGTCCCCAGGTATGGAGCACGCCGAGGAATCCGATGTCCGCTCCCAGGCGCTGGGGATCGCGGGCGACTTCAAGCAGCGTCGCGGCGCTGGTGCGGAAGAGCAGATCGTAGAGCAGCCGCTTGTTCTGGAGGACCAGGGCGGAGAGTTCGTGGGGCAAGGTGAAGACGATGTGGAAGTAAGGCACGGGCAACAGTTCAGCCGAACGCGCCGCCAGCCATTTTGCGCGCGCGTTGCCCTGGCACTTCGGGCAGTTGCGATCCCGGCATGAGTTGTAGGAGATGGCCTGATGGTCGCAGTGGACGCACTGATCAAGATGCCCGCCCAGCGCCGCGGTGCGGCACCGGACGATAGCATCGAGCACCTTGCGATGCACCCATGCAAGATGCGACTGGTGCTTCTCCCAGAATCTGTTGCCCACTGCGCGGACGATGTCGGCCACCTCGAGGGTGGGCCGGCTCATCGCTTCATCAGCCTCCTGGAACGCTTCACTTCCTCGGGGCTGGAAACCTCGATGGCTTCCAGTGGGCTGGGAACTGCCTGCAGATGCCGTTTGGATAGATGCAGGTAAAGCGCGGTGTCGCCGATCTTGGCATGACCCAGCAGAACCTGGATGGTGCGCAGGTCGGCGCCGGCTTCAAGCATGTGTGTCGCGAAGCTGTGGCGAAGCAGATGGGGAGCAACGCGCTTGCTGATCCCGGCGCGCTTACCAGCCTCGTTCACGGCCTTCCAAACGACCTTCGCAGTGATGGGCACATCTGCGCGCCAGTTGTTTACCGTGCCTGGGAACAGGTAGGTCCTGGGCTTCATCCAGCGCCAGTACTCACGCAGAGTCTCCAATAGCTTCGGACTCAGCAGGACATCACGATCGCGGCCGCCCTTGCCCTTGTGGATACGAATGACCATGCGTTCGCTGTCGATATCGGAGACCTTGAGATGGCACAGTTCTGAGCAGCGGATGCCGGTTGAGTACAGCGTCATCACCATGGTGCGGCGCATCAGGTTCTCCGCTGCATCAATCAGCCGCTGGACCTCTTCTGGACTGAGTACAACGGGCAGTTGCCTGGGACGCTTGGGAAATGGGATGTGCTCGGCGAGATACGGGCGGCGCAGCGTCTTGACGTAGAGAAAACGCAAAGCTGCGGTGCAGCATGCAATCGTCCCTGCTTGCAGCTTCCGTTCTCGAAACAGATACGCCTGATACTGCCGGATATGATCAGGTCCCAACCTGTCTGGCGAGCGATGAAAGTACCTGGCAAACTCCTCTACCGCGTGCATGTAGGTGCAGATCGTGTTCTGCGAGTAGTTGCGACGCTGAAGCTCATCCAGCATCTTTTGGCGAAGATGGGTCACAAAAGCCTCCTTGTGACCAAAACCTTACACGGCCTAAAAGACTGGGGGACCACCGATGCAGCAGCATCCGCCGCGCCAGCGGCTTAGTTCAAACGTACTTGTACAGAGCGATCGGGTCACTGTCATGCATGCCACCAGCCGTACCGAGGGGGGAAAGCCGCACTCCCAAACGATCCGAACCGATCGCACCCTTTACTGCGGTCACCACTTGCAGCAGCAACCGGCATCGATTTTCAAAGCTGCCGCCGTAGCTGTCAGTCCGTTGATTGGCTCCATCCTCCAGGAACTGATTCAGAAGGTAACCGTTTGCGGCATGCAACTCGATTCCATCGAAGCCGGCCTCCATTCCACGTACGGCGGCTTTGCGGAACGTCTCAACGATACCCGCCAGTTCCGCAATTTCCACCGCGCGCGGCATATCATAGTCAGCGAATGTAAAGTCCGGCATGTAGCCTTTCCCAGGGATCGCGATGGCGGAGGGAGCTACGGGTAAGGAGTTGTCAGGCATGTAGGCTCGGTGCGAAGCGCGCCCGTTGTGCACGAGTTGAAGG
>DAICZO010000005.1 GCA_027311125.1 Acidobacteriaceae bacterium | reverse complement strand
AATAAAAAGTTCTTGCCGCGCGTTCCGTAAACCCAGCTCGTCCGAAACACAAAGTGCGCAGCACCGGTCTCCGCCAGCGCCTGTTCTCCCGCCAGCTTGCTCGCTCCATACACGCTCATCGGCCCGGTCGCATCTGTCTCCATGTACGGCGTCGTACCCTTTCCGTCGAACACATAGTCCGTAGAAAAATGGATCACTGCCGCGCCGATCCGGCGAGCTTCTTCGCCTATCACCTGCACCGCATCGCGATTCACTGCATACGCCAGCTCCGGCTCACTCTCCGCCTTATCCACAGCCGTGTACGCTGCCGGATTCACAATCCACCGTGGCCGAACCTCGCGAATCGCCGCTCGCACCGACGCTGCATCCGCCATGTCCAGCCGCGCCCGCCCGGGCGAATACACCACTCCCAGCGGAGCCAGCGTCTGCAACAACTCCACCCCCACCTGTCCCGTAGAACCCGTCAACAGTATCCGCGCTTGCTCCGGCTGATGCGTCATCTAGTACACCGTCTCCTCAAGCACCCGCTGCAGATACTGCCCATACGTGCTCTTCGCAATCTTCGCCGCCAGCACCCGCAGTTGGTCTGCGCTGATGTATCCCAATCGGTACGCGATCTCCTCCGGGCAAGCCACCTTCAGCCCCTGCCGCTTCTCGATCGTCTGGATAAACGTCGAAGCCTCCATCAGCGAGTCGTGCGTCCCTGTGTCCAGCCACGCAATCCCGCGGCCCAGCAGCTCCGTGCGTAGCTCGCCGCGCTCCAGGTACCACCGGTTCACATCCGTAATCTCCAACTCACCTCGCGGCGATGGCTTCAAGCCCTCCGCCACGCTCACCACCTGCGCATCGTAGAAATAAATGCCCGTCACCGCATACCGCGACTTCGGCTTCACTGGCTTCTCTTCAATTGAGATCGCCTTGCGGTTCGCATCGAACTCCACCACCCCATACCGCTCCGGATCAAGCACCGGGTACGCAAACACCGTGGCGCCATCCTTCAGCGCCGCAGCCTCACGCAGCACCTTTGCAAAGTCGTGGCCATAGAAGATATTGTCCCCCAGCACCAGGCAGCAGCCCTCACCCGCTAGAAAATCTTTGCCGATCAGGAACGCCTGCGCCAGCCCATCCGGAGACGGCTGTACCGCATACTGGATCGCCAATCCCCACTGCCCGCCCGTCCCCAGCAACTGCTCAAACCGTGGCGTATCCTCCGGCGTCGAGATGATCAGAATCTCCCGAATCCCCGCCAGCATCAGCACCGACAGTGGGTAGTAGATCATCGGCTTGTCATACACCGGCAGCAACTGCTTGCTTACCGCCTGCGTCACCGGATGCAACCGCGTTCCCGATCCGCCCGCCAGAATAATTCCCTTCATCGCGCACTCTCCCCGGCAGCCACACTCGTGCGCTCCCCGTAGTTCTTCGTCACCCACTGCTGATACGCCCCGCTGGTCACGCTCTCCACCCACGCGGCATTCGCCAGATACCACTCCACCGTCTTGCGCAATCCAGTCTCAAAGCTCTCCGCGGCCTTCCAGCCCAGCTCGCCCTCCAGCTTACGTGCATCGATCGCATACCGCCGATCATGACCAGGACGATCCGTCACATACTTCACCAGCTCCTTATGCGGAGCGAACTTCGACTCCGGCACCAGTTCATCCAGCAACGCGCACAACGTCGTCACCACCGCCAGATTCGTGCGCTGGTTGCCGCCGCCAACGTTATACGTCTCACCCACACGACCACGCTCCAGCACGACGCGTAGCGCACTCGCATGGTCACCAACATACAGCCAGTCCCGCACCTGCTGGCCATCGCCATACACCGGCAGAGCCTTGCCCTGCAGCGCATTCGCAATCATCAGCGGAATCAGCTTCTCCGGAAACTGGTACGGCCCATAGTTGTTCGAGCAGTTCGTAATCAACGTCGGCAGCCCATAGGTATGCAGCCACGCCCGCACCAGGTGATCGCTCGACGCCTTCGACGCCGCATACGGTGAGTTCGGAGCATACGGCGTCTCTTCATGGAACGCCGGAGCCTCCGGTGTCAGCGTCCCGTACACCTCATCGGTCGAGACGTGCAGAAACCGAAACCGCTCCCGCTCTTCCCCCACCAGGCCATCGTAGTATCCACGCGCAGCCTGCAGCATCGTAAACGTCCCATCGATATTGGTCTTCAAAAATGCTTCCGGGCCCACAATGGACCGATCCACGTGGCTCTCCGCCGCAAAATGAACCACCGCCCGCGGCCGATACTTCTCCAGCAGACTCTTCACCAACGCCGCATCACAGATATCGCCGCGCACAAACGTATGCGCAGGATTTCCCTCCAGCGATACCAGGTTCTCCAGGTTGCCCGCATACGTCAGAGCATCCAGGTTCACCACCGCACCGTATCCACCGGCAACCCAGTCCAAAACGAAATTAGAGCCGATGAATCCAGCCCCACCTGTGACCAGAATCACACCACGTTGTTCCAGTTCCATCTTCACCATTTCCTTTTGCGAGTCCTGCTCAAGCCAGGACACACCCAGAATTACGTCTAGCCACCACAACCGATATCTAAATCTCTATCTCGCGTGCCTCTTCATCGTCCCATGCCGCGACGGCTACCAGCAACCCACCTTTGTGCCATTGTCCGCACTTCGCCTTCGGGCAACTCGTTCCTGATCTACAGATACGAGCGACTTACGCCTCTCCTGTATCCACCCCAAAGTAGCGCAGTCGTACCAGACCACAGCTCATCGAGACCACGTGTCTGCGCTCACAATCCGCCAGCGCAAATGTAACTCGCGCGCATTCTCCACATCGCTCAATAGGTGTGATGGTCATCACATCGGCTTGTTCGCTTGCAAATAACAATTGCAAATCAAGGTAATCGATACGCAAAGAGGAGCATCGAGGCACACTCATGAATACAAAGAAATCCTCCCCATTCATGGTGGCAGCTGCATTTCTACTACTGCTACTACCAACGTCCAGTTACGCAATCCCAGCCTTCTCCAGGCAATATGGAACCTCCTGCACCACCTGCCACATTGACTTCCCCAAGCTCAACGACTTCGGCAAAGCATTCAAAGATGCTGGCTTCAAATTCCCTAAGGATGACGACTCCTACCTCAAGGCACCACCCATCATGCTCGGCGCTCCCGCCCAGGCCGAACTCTGGCCTCACACCGTCTATCCCGGCGTCATTCCTGGCCTGCCACCCATCGGCCTCCGTTACAACACCTTCTACCAGCAGGTCAGCGCCAATCGCAACAACTTCAATCTGGCCCTGCCCGCCGGCACCGTCGGCACATTTGTGCCCAAGTCCGGTTTCCAGTCGGGACTCTTCAGCATCTTCACTGCCGGCAACTTCGGTACTGGAATCTCCTTCTGGGTCGACGACGACATCAGCGTCGCCGGTGCAAACTCCAACGGTGGCCTCGGCGATGCATGGCTCAAATTCCACGACCTCAGCCGCTTTATCAAGCTGCCGACCGACTCGCTCAACCTTCGCGTAGGCCAGTTTGAACTCGATCTCCCCGTCAGCCAGGCCCGCACCTGGAACCTCAGCGGATGGGACATCTTCCAACAAGCCAACATTGGTATCCAGAATGGCATCGGCCCCGCAGAAAACGTCAATAACGGCTTTTCCTTCGCGTCCCCAGCCATCGGCGCTGAACTTAGCGGAGGTCACCACTACGGTGGCTATCAGTACTCCCTCGCTGTGGTCAACCAGAACACCTCTGGCGCCGCCACCTCTGTGCCCAACATTAAACCCCAGAACGGCGTCGCCTTCTCTTCCGACTCCAACTTCAAAGATCTCTGGGGACGCTTCTCCTATCGCTTCAACCTCGAACGCGACCGCGCCAGTCGTGAAGGTATTCAAGCCGCAGGATCGACCGGACCCCGCGACCATACCTACCTCGAACTCGGCTCGCTCTACTTCTACGGACGCTCCGTCCAAAATGCCAGCGGACTTCTCGCCGACGGAGTAACGCCCACCGTCATCACCGCACGCGAGCCCTTCTATCGCGTCGGCGGAGACTTCAACTTCAACTACCGCACCTTCAACCTCTTCGGCGTTTACCTCGCCGGTCACGATCACAACCTGCTGCCCGTCACCGCCACCAACGCTGCCCTGCCTTCCTCCTTCACCGCAGGCAAACCCGTCACCTTCAGCGGCGGCTTCGTCGAAGCCGACTACCTCGTCCTCCCCTGGATGATGACCATCATGCGTTGGGATACCGTCAAATCCTCCGCAGACCAGGTCAACTTCATCCAGTACAACGCCGCCGCACCGCCAGCATCGTCCTTCTTCTCCCCCTATGCCGCAACCCGCAACCGCTTTACCCCCGGGGTGCAGTTCCTCCTTCACGCCAACATCAAAGCCTCCTTTGAGTACCAGTTCCGGCCGCAACAGATCGTCTACGATCCCGTCACCGGTAAACCACTCACAGGCGCATTCCGCACCAACTACGCTACCGCCGGCCTGGAATGGGTCTACTAGCCCTCCACCAGGCCAACCAGTAACACCATCTGTTCAGGAGAAAACATGAAACGCATTCCGCTGCTACTCATCATTGCAACCACCACCTTCATCACCGCGGCTCACGCCGGAACCATCCACGGAAAAGTCTCCGGAGCCAGTGGCGTCTCGGTCGTCTACGTCGAAGCCATCCCCGGAAAAACCTTCACGCCACCCACCCAGCACGTCCTCATCGACCAGAAAGGCTTGATGTTCGTACCTCACATCGTAGCCATCTCCCAGGGCACCACAGTTGACTTCCTCAACAGCGACACCGTAGCCCACAACGTCTTCTGGATCGCCATCAGTGGCAACAAGAAGCTCGGACACAACCTCGGAACCTGGCCCAAAGGACAAAAGCAGTCCTTCAAATTCGATAACCCCGGCGTAGTTCCGCTCCTCTGCAACGTCCACCCGGAGATGTCCTCCTACGTCATCGTCTCGCCCACCCCTTACTTCGCTGAAACCGATAAATCCGGCGAATTCAAAATCGAAAACGTGCCCGATGGCTCCTACACCGTCACCGCCTGGCACGAGGGCATGAAGCCCAAATCCAGCCCCGTCAAGGTCGCCGGAGATACCGCCGCCGACTTCACCGTCTCCAAGTAACTCCACCAATGGCGGCAACCATATCGGTTGCCGCCACCACTCCACCCTCACCCAGGAAAGGCCAGCATGTCGCACCGCTTCGAAGACAAACAAGTGGACCGGGATTGGCTCAATACCAACTTTCCCTGCATGATGGCCTGTCCCGCCCATACCAACGCAGGTCGCTACGTCGAACTCATCGCCGAAGGCAACTTCGAAGAAGCCTATCGCTACGCCCGCGAACCCAATCCCATGGCCAGCATCTGCGGCCGCGTCTGCGCCCACCCCTGCGAGACCGCCTGCCGCCGAGGTGAGATCGACAAACCCCTCGCCATCCGCGCACTAAAACGCTTCCTCACCGAGCGCCACGGCCCCGAATCCCGCAATCCCGTCGACGTCAACGCAGGCCGCCGCCAACCGCAACTCCCCTATCGCATCGCCATCGTCGGCGCCGGTCCCGTTGGCCTCTCCGCCGCACACGATCTCGCCCTCATGGGCTACTCCGTCACCTTGTTCGAAGCCTCCCAGGTCGCCGGTGGCATGCTCTATCTTGGCCTGCCCGAGTACCGCCTCCCCCGCGACGTCGTCGAAGCCCAGGTCCGCGAAATCCTCGCCACCGGAAACATCGAACTCAAGCTCAACCACGCCGCAGGACGCGAGTTCACCATCGCCGACCTCCGCCGCAACTTCGACGCCACCCTGATCGCCGTCGGAGCCCACCGCAGTCGCGACCTCACCATCCCCGGCGTAGACCTCGACGGCGTCTACAAAGGCATCGACTTCCTCCTCAACGTCAACCTCGGCTTCCGCTTCACCATCGGCAAAAAAGTCCTCGTCATCGGTGGCGGCAACGTCGCCATGGACGTCGCCCGCTCCGCCGCCCGCGAGGTCCTCCGCCAGCACGTCGGAGGCGTAGAAAATATCGAACCCTCCGCCGAGAGCCTCAACGCCGTCTCCCCCCGCGAGATGATGGACGTCACCCTCTCCGCGCTCCGCCTCGGAGCCAAGGAGGTCCACCTCGTCTGCCTCGAAAACCGCGTCGAAATGCCCGCCGCACTCGAAGAGATCGAAGAGGCCGAAGGCGAAGGCATCGTCATTCACGCCGGCTTCGGCCCCAAGCGCATCATCGGCAAAGACGGCCACGTCACCGGCCTCGAAACCCTCAAGACCAAATCCGTCTTCGACGAAAACCGTCGCTTCAATCCATCCTTCTTCGACAACAGCGAGTCCGTCCTCGACTGCGACACCATCATCATGGCCATCGGTCAGGCCGCCAAGCTTGACTTCATCACCCCCGCAGACGGCGTAGAAATCTCCCCGCGCGGCTTCATCGCCGTCAATCCCGAAACCCTTATGACCACTGCTCCCGGCGTCTTTGCCGGTGGCGACTGCGTCTTTGGCCCGCGCCTCATCATCGATAGCGTCGCCGACGGCAAGCGCGCCGCAGTCGGCATCGACGAGTTCCTCCGCGGTACCAAACACCCCGACCCCATCATCGAAGTCCAGATCATGGACCGCTACAAAATGCCGCTCAATCTGCTCGACATCGATCGTCAGCCGATCCCCATGCTTCCCCTCAACCGCCGCACTGGCATGACCGAAGTCGAAGTCGGCTACGACGACGCCACCGCCATGGCCGAGGCTCAGCGCTGCCTTCACTGCTGGGTCAACACCGTCTTCGAAGGCTCCCACGAAGACGGTACCCTCTGTATCCTCTGCGGCGGCTGCGTCGACGTCTGCCCCGAAAACTGCCTGCAACTCGTCTCCGTCGACCGCATCGACTTCGACGCCGACACCACCGCACAGCTCACCACCGCACGCGAACTCCTCGGCTTCGAACTCGACGACATCCAGCCCGACGAGCTCGGCACCCTCTCCGGCTCCGTCATGCTCAAGGACGAAACCCGCTGTATCCGCTGCGGCCTCTGCGCCGCTCGCTGCCCCGCGGGAACCATCTCCATGGAATCCTTCCAAATGCTCTCCCCAGAACCCACCGGGCTGATCTCGATCGAAGCTATCGACCGATCCTTCCGTCCTCGCCCCCGACCCAGTACCAGCACCCCTGCTCCAGCACCCGTCACCGCCTGAGGTCATTCATGTCGAACCAGAAGCCAAACGTACTCCCATCACCACCCATCGAGATCGACCGCCGCGCCTTCTTCGCCAAGATCGGGCTGGGCTCCCTCGGCATCGCCGCCGTAGGCACCGCCGGCTTCGCCTACCAGTTCCTCTCCCCCAATGTCCTCTACGAGCCTTCGCCCATCATCAACGTCGGCAAACCAGAAAACTTCGCCGTCGACTCTGTCACTCTCGACGCCTCCTCCGGCATCTATCTCGTGCGCGCGTCCGAGGGCTTCTTCGCCCTCAACGCCATCTGCACCCACCTCGGCTGTCTCACCGCATGGAACCAGGAACTCGGCATCATCGCCTGCCCCTGCCACGGCAGCAAATTCAAACGCGACGGAGAAAAAATCGAGGGCCCAGCACCCAAACCGCTGCCCTGGCTCAAAACCTGGGTCAGTGACGAAGGCGATCTCATGGTCGATCGCTCCACCGACATCCACCCCATGCAGTACCTAAGAATTTGAGGCCCTGACTATGCCCGGCAAAACAGAAAAACTCGTGCAGCAAATCCAGCAGAACCGGGTCTATCGCTCCGTCTTCCGTAGCGGTACCGGCAACAGCCCGCTGCATCGCGCGCTCGCCATCCAGCAGAACCTCTTCCTCCACCTCTTCTCCACCAAGGTCCGCACCCGGATGCTGAAGTTCAGCTCCACCTGGTACCTCGGAACCCTCACCCTCGGCACCTTCCTCATTCTCATCGTCACCGGCATCCTGCTCATGCTCTACTACCACCCCTCCGTGCCCCAGGCCTACGCCGACATGAAGGACCTGCAGTTCGTCGTCTCCTCCGGACTCTTCCTGCGCAACCTCCACCGCTGGTCCGCTCAGGCCATGGTCTTCCTCGTCTTCGCCCACATGTTCAAGGTCTTCTATCGCGGAGCCTACCGCGCACCACGCGAGTTCAACTGGGTCATCGGCATCATCCTGCTGCTCGTCACCCTGCTCCTCAGCTACACCGGCTACCTGCTCCCCTGGGATCAACTCGCCTACTGGGCCATCACCGTCGGCTCCAACATCTCCTCCGCGGTTCCCATCATCGGCAGCAAGATTCACTTCCTGCTACTCGGAGGCAATCAGGTCAACGCCAACGCGCTGTTGCGCTTCTATGTGCTCCACTGCGTCATCCTGCCGCTCACCGCCATGCTCTTCGTCGCGGTCCACTTCTGGCGCATCCGCAAAGATGGTGGCCTCTACGTTCAGCAAAGTGAACCCAGAGTCCCAGCTCCACCCCTCGAAGCATTGCCTGCCAAGGAGGCAAAATGACTAACCCCAAAGACTTCGTCGCCGGCGTAGACTCCGATCAACGTCGCTCTCCAACCCGCGTCGTCTTCGTTACCCGCCGCACCTCCGCACAGGTCAAGGTCACTCACGAAGATCAGATCCAGACCTACCCCGATGTGCTCTTCCGCGTCGTGCTCGCCGTAGAACTCCTCGCCATCGTCCTCGTCGCCTTCTCCCTGCTCTTCAACGCACCCCTCGAAGGCATCGCCGATCCCTCCCACACCCCTAACCCAGCCAAAGCACCCTGGTACTTCCTCGGCCTGCAGGAGCTGCTCCACTACTTCCCGCCCGTCGTCGCCGGTGTGCTCGTCCCCACCCTGCTCATTGTCTCGCTCGTCGTCATCCCCTACTTCAACATCAACATCGAAGCCGACGGAGTCTTTCTCCACCACCGTCAGCAGCGCGTTCGCATCGCCTACCTCATCTCCGGCGGCCTCATCGTCTTCCTCATGATCTTCAAGGTCTACGTCGCCGTCGTACCCACCCTCATCGTCGCGCTGGCCCTCGTCGTCGCC
>DAICZO010000506.1 GCA_027311125.1 Acidobacteriaceae bacterium | reverse complement strand
GTGACTGCAGAGCACTCTGCCGCCAGTTGGACGGCGCACGGCTGGGATCAGATTGAGTGCCTGATTGCGACCAACACCGGCGAGCCGCTGAAGCCGTTGCACGAGATTGCCTCGGGCGGTGAGATGTCGCGGGTGATGTTGGCGCTCAAGGTTACCGTGGAAGAGGGAGCCTCCAGCGGAGCGGGCCGCAAAAAGAAAGTTGCGCTGCCCCGGACGCTGGTCTTCGACGAGATCGACATCGGCATCGGTGGACGAGCCGCCGAAGCGGTGGGCCGCAAGCTCAAGGCCCTCTCCAAGGGCCAGCAGGTGCTGTGCATTACTCATCTGCCTCAAATTGCAGCCTTTGGCGATCAGCACTTTCTAATTGAAAAATCGGAGAAGCGTGGCCGGACCCAGACCGAGGTACGCCGCATGGATGATGCAGAACGCACCCAGGAGATCGCCCGCATGTTGAGCGGTGCCAAGTTGACCGAGACCAGCTTGAAACATGCCGAACATCTGCTCGAAACCAGTCGCTGACAGCAACATAAACCTTTGTGGGAGGATACCTGAATGCTGTTTTGTGTTGGTTTCGGTTGGATGGGGTGAAAACCCGAATGCACCAGCGTTGGTTCAATATTGACCCACTTCGCGAACGAACGCGGTATACTTACTAAGTGATTACGACCACTGTAGACCACACTCCCGTTGACCAATCCGATACCGTAACCAAGACCAAGCGAGTGCTGCTTTTGAAGCCGCGGGGTTTCTGTGCCGGCGTGGTGCGGGCCATCGACATCGTACAAATTGCGTTGGAGACGTTCGGTGCTCCGATCTACGTTCGCAAAGAGATCGTACATAACAGCTACGTTGTGACCGATCTGGCCAAGAAGGGCGCCATTTTTGTCAATGAACTGGATGAGGTGCCGGAAGGTGCGCGCGTGATCTACTCCGCACATGGCGTCTCTCCTGCGGTACGGCAGCGCGCCAAGGAACGCGGCCTGAAGGTGGTCGATGCGACCTGTCCGTTGGTGACCAAGGTCCACGTGGAAGCCATCAAGTTTGCCAAGCAGGGCTACTCCCTGGTGCTGGTTGGTCATCGCGACCATGAGGAAGTAGAAGGGACGCAAGGCGAAGCCCCGGACGTAACCCAGGTGGTCTCGACCCTGCAGGAAGTGGAAGCGCTGGTCGTGCCCGATCCCGACAAGGTCGCCTATCTGACCCAGACCACACTCTCGCTCGACGAAGCGCGCTATATGATTGACGCGCTGAAGGTTAAGTTCCCCAACATCGTCGGTCCGCATGCACAGGATATCTGCTATGCGACGGAAAACCGGCAGGTAGCCGTAAAGAATGTAGCGCATGGAGCCGACCTGGTTCTGGTTGTTGGTTCGAAGAACAGCTCGAACTCCAATCGCCTCGTCGAGGTCTCGAAGAATCTCCATACCAACTCGTATTTGATCGATACTGCCGATGCTATTCAGCCTGAGTGGCTGGACGGAGTCAACACTGTAGCCGTGACTGCTGGGGCGTCCGCGCCTGAAGTGCTGGTCAAGGATGTAGTCGAGTATCTCCAGAACATGGGATACGGCGATGTCGATGAAGTTGAAGTGATGCCGGAGAATGTTCGCTTTGGACTGCCCCCGGAGATCGTGCAGGCGATTGCTTCTGCTCCAGCAGTTTCGCGGTAAACCATGCGCAGCACCCAAGAGAGTTTGCAGTAAATGAATCCATCTTCACGCAATCCGCAGACGGTGAACCGGCCCGCGCAGCCCCGCTATGGTCGTATGGACCTGGCCCTGGAGCA
>DAICZO010000495.1 GCA_027311125.1 Acidobacteriaceae bacterium | reverse complement strand
GGCTCCTGTGCTGGAGAAGATTACCCAGCAGACCTTCCGCGCGTCGGAGATTGTGAACGGGCTGCTGAACTTCTCGCGAACCAGCGGGGCGGAGTTTACCAGCATCGATCTGAACGGGTTGCTACACGATACGTTGACGCTGCTGGATCATCAACTGAAGACCGCACAGATCAAAGTGGAGACGGACTTTGATATGCGGCTGCCACGCATCCATGGTAACCAGGGCAAGCTGCAGCAGGTGGTGCTGAACCTGATGTTGAATGCGAAGGACGCGATGTTCGGCTCTGTGCAGCCGACATTGAAGATCGCAACGCTGGAGTCGGCGGGCCGTGTGCTGGTGCGCATACAGGATTCCGGCAGCGGCATTGAGCGTGAACATCTGCATCGCATCTACGATCCGTTTTTTACGACCAAGACCAAACCCCGCGAGGGCGAGCACAAGGGCACCGGCCTGGGTCTCGCCGTCAGCTACGGAATTATGCAGGAGCATGCCGGCAAGATTGTGGTCGAGAGTGAGCCTGGTGTCGGCACCATGTTCCAGTTAGAGTTCCCTGCTTTGGACCAGCGTCCGGCAGTCACCACTGAAGCCCGTTCCGAGACTGCGGACGAGGCTTCCCAGGAAGTTGAGAGGAAGACGATTCATGTCTGAAACATCCGAGCTGGCTGCGGGAACCCTGCATCTGGAACGCACCGCCCGTGTCGCTGGTAGTCCACGCATTCTGATCATCGACGATGAAGAGGCGATTCGCGAGTCGCTGGAAACCCTGCTGACGCTGGAAGGCTTTGTCGTCTCGATGGCAGCCGATGGCACGTCCGGATTTGAGCTGCTTTCGCGCAACGAGTACGACCTGCTGCTGCTGGACCTGGCCTTGCCGGGCGAGAGCGGGATCGACCTGCTGCCACGCATCACCGCGATCCAGCAGAATCTGCCGATCATCATGATCACTGCCTTCGGCACCATGGGCAACGTGGTCGATGCGATTCGTGCCGGCGCAGAGAACTTCGTCCAGAAGCCGTGGGACAACGAGAAGCTGCTGGCAGATATACGCACGGCCATTGCACGGCATCGTGCGGAAGAAGAAGTCGTGCAGTTGAAGCGCACGCTGAAGCAGCGTTACAACTTCGAAAATATCGTCGGCAAAAGTGAGCCGATGCTGCGCCTGTTCGATCTGGTGGCACAGATCGCTCCCAGCCGCTCTACGGTGTTGCTGCAGGGGGAGAGTGGCACCGGAAAAGAGTTGATCGCGAAGGCCATCCATGCGAACTCACCGCGTCGCGACCAGCCGTTTGTGCCGGTGAATACCGGGGCGGTGCCGTCGGAGTTGCTGGAGTCCACACTCTTCGGTCACGTCAAGGGAGCCTTTACCTCGGCGATCACCGCGAAGAAGGGGCTGTTTGAAGTAGCGAATGGCGGCACCTTGTTTCTGGACGAGATCGGCACTATGGGAATGGACATGCAGGCCAAGATCCTGCGGGTGCTGCAGGACAAGCGCTTTATGCATCTGGGTGGCGTGCAGGAGATTCAAGTGGACGTCCGGATCGTCGCGGCGACCAACGTAAATCTGCAGGAAGCGGTGCGCGAGGGACGGTTCCGCGAAGACCTCTTCTACCGGCTGAATGTCATCTGCCTGGAACTGCCGCCGCTGCGTTCGCGGCGCGAAGATATCCCGCTGCTGGCGGCACACTTCCTGCGCTACTACGCGGACGAGAATGGGACGGAGCACCGCTCGCTGGCGCCGGAGGCTCTGAGGGTGCTGATGGACTACGACTGGCACGGCAATGTGCGCGAACTGGAGAACGCGATGGAGCGCGGCGTAGTGCTGTCGACCACGCGGACGATTACTCCGGATCTGCTGCCCTCGCAGTTGACCGGCAGCACGTACTCAGCCAGCCTGCTCGATCATCGTCCGGATGCTTCCCTCTTCGACCTGATGGAAGAGATTGAGCGACGCATCATCGCGGACCGGCTGGAGCGCTGCCATTTGAACCAGACCGAAGCGGCGGAGTACTTCAAGATTCCGCTCTCCACGCTGAATCAGAAGATCAAGCGGCTAAACGTGGAAGTGAAGAAGCGCGGCCGCGATTAACTGCCCGGCTGAATAACGATTTTCAACGAATCCGGCTGTGGGTTGGAGGCCAGCTCGATGCCCGCGACGGCGTCTTCCAGCGAGAAGCGATGTGAGATGAGCCGGGTGAGATCGAAGCCGTTGCGGTAGCCATCGAACACCATGCGGGTGACATCGTCCTGGATGGCGACGGATGCACTGTACGAGCCCATCAGGGTCTTCTCATCCATACAGACTGCGGCAGGATCGAACGGAGCCTCGCCGTGCTGCGTGCTGGCGAAGAGCATGACGCGACCACCGGGGCGGAC
Organism: Acidobacteriaceae bacterium; assembly: GCA_027311125.1. GTDB lineage: Bacteria > Acidobacteriota > Terriglobia > Terriglobales > Acidobacteriaceae > Edaphobacter. The sequence goes on along the minus strand of DAICZO010000495.1, from coordinate 51 downwards.
CGCGTTCATCGCAACCTGGATCAGCGCATTGCCACCCACGGCTACCAGCGC
>DAICZO010000491.1 GCA_027311125.1 Acidobacteriaceae bacterium | reverse complement strand
CCTCCAACTCCGCCACCACCGCTGCGTCGAACCCCTCCATCTCCGCGCCGCTCCAACCACTCTCCGCCGTCATCACCCCCGGCATCCGCAGCAACGCATTCAGGTCCGGCTCCGCCACCACCACATACAGCCCGGCAGCCTCTCGATACCCCGCCACATACCTCCCTAGCAGCTCCCGATTCAACTGCATCTCACCACTGGCTCGACGCGCAATCTGCAACGTCAACTCAACATGGCCTCGCCGCAACCGCTCCTTCAGCAGCTTGCGCACCTGCATCTCCAGCGCGTCACACTGCGAGGGCAATCGCAAATTCAAATCCAGAAAGCGGTGATTCACCCCCTTGATCGTCAGCCCAAACGACACCTCACCTCGCAGAGATGCCTGCACACTCGCAAATCCGGTCATCGAATAGACAACACTCACGCCAACTCCTCCAAACCCTCCGCAGGCACCACAGCCCTGTCCATCCCCGGCCCTGCATCATCCACGCTGAACTGCATGTTATACAGCCGACGATACGTCCCCGACTGCTGTATCAGCTCCTCATGCGTCCCAATCTCTGTAATGGCTCCGCTCTCAATCACCGCAATACGCGTAGCCCGCCGCACCGTAGATAGCCGATGCGCAATCACAAACACCGTCCGCCCCTTCATCAGATTCGCCAGCGCCGCCTGGACATACTGCTCGCTCTCCATATCCAGGGCCGACGTCGCCTCATCCAGAATCAGTATCGGAGCATTCTTCAGAATCGCTCGCGCAATCGCCAACCGCTGCCGCTCCCCGCCACTTAGCCGCACACCCTTTTCACCAATCTTTGTGTCATACCCATCCGGCATATTCAGGATGAACTCGTGCGCCAGCGCCATCCGCGCAGCTTCCTCCACCTTGCTCAAGGGAACATCCGGCTGCCCATACGCAATATTGTTCCGCACCGTATCGTTGAACAGCACCGTCTCCTGCGTTACCTTCCCAATCTGCTTGCGTAGCGAGTCGATCGTCACATCCCGCAGATCGTGCCCGTCGATAAGTATGCGCCCCTCGTTCACATCGAAGAACCGTGGAATCAGATTCACCAGCGAAGACTTCCCCGCTCCACTCGGCCCTACAAACGCAATCACCTCACCCGGATGCACCGTCAAGTTGATCCCGTGCAGCACCTGCTTCACCTCGCCATCGCTCTCGTACGCAAAGCCCACATTCTCAAACTGAATGCCCTCACTGAAACCCTTCAGCACAAAGGCACGCTTCTTCTCGCGCACATCGTCCTGCGCATCCATAAAGGTAAAGATCGCCTCACTCGCTCCCAATGCTTGCTGAAAGCTGTTGTAGAACAGCGCAAACTTCCGCACCGGGTCATACAACGTAAACACCGCCACCAGGAAGGAGATAAACGATCCCGCGGTCATCTCATGATGAAGAATCCTTCCCCGCCCCAGCAGCAACAGCAGCGCAATCCCAACCGACCCCATCGCATCCATCAACGGAGAACTGATCGCCTGCACACTCACTGAACGCAGATTCGCAGTAAACAACCGCCGCGCCGCACGGCGAAAGCGGTTCATCTCCCACAACTCCATCCCGAATGCCTTCACAATCCGATTACCCGTAATCGTCTCGTGCAGTATGTTCTGAATCTCCGCCAGCTTGTCCTGCCCTTTGCGTGTCGTCTGCCGTACCCGCCGCCCAATCCGCCGCGCCGACGAGATCACCACGGGGATAAACAACAGCAGTACCCACGCCATCTTGCCGCCCACCACCACCACCACGCCGGCGGTAAACAGCAGCGTGAACAGTTGCTGCATAAAGTCGCCCAGCACGCTCGACATCGCAAACTGAACCCGCTCAATATCGTTGATCAGCGTCGACAGCAGCGTACCCGTCGTATGCTTCTGGAAGAACCCTACCGATCGCCGCAACACTGCGTTATACAAGTCATTGCGCAGGTCGGTAATCATCCCGAAGCCCGCGTAGTTCACCAGGTACGTACCCGCATAATCGCAGATCGACTTCAACACCGCCGAAACCACCAGCGTATACGCCACCACCGTCCACGCATTGTGGAAGTGGCTCGGAACCAGAAAATGTAAATTCAGCTCTCGCCCAACATGCGGGATATGAAACACCAGCAGATCGCTCGTCGACGCATCCGGGCTCAGGACGTTGTCGAAGATTGGCTTCACCAGCAGGATGCGCAACGCTGCCATCGCACCCACCACCGCCATCAACACCACGGACGCCAGCGAATACAGCGCATAAGGCCGCACGTACAGCAGCAATCGCCAGATGCGTCTCAAGCCATCACTCTCCCGATCACTGTCGTCCCTGCCATCGTCATCGTGCCGCGCATCTCACCATTCTATTGCCTGACCGTCCGACTCCGGCAATCCTAACGCGGCATGTCGCGGTGAGACGCCTGCACCCGGTATCCCTCAGCCGCCAGACGCTTCTTCATCTCTTCGGCAATAAACACCGAGCGGTGTTGCCCACCCGTGCATCCAAACGCCACCGTCAGATAGCTCTTGCCTTCCTTGATGTAGTGCGGCAGTAGAAACTTCAACATGTCGAACGTCTTGTCCAGAAACTCCTGCGTCTGCGGAAACTGCCGAACGTACTTCGCCACCTTCGGATGCCTCCCAGTCAGCTTCCGAAACTCCGGTATAAAGTGCGGATTCGGCAAAAAACGCACATCGAACACCAGGTCTGCCTCCGTCGGCACCCCGTTCTTGAATCCAAAGCTGATCGACGAAATCGTCAGGTTCCGATCGCTCGCCTCTTGCTCAAACTGAGCATTGATGTGCGCCCGCAGCTCATGCACATTGAACTTCGTCGTATCCAGCACAATGTCCGCTACATTACGAATCGGATCCAGCCGCTTCCGCTCTGCCTTGATCGACCGAACCACCGTATCGCTGCGTCCCAACGGATGCGGCCTTCGCGTCTCGGAAAACCGCCGCACCAGTGCATCATCGCTCGCTTCCAGAAACACCACCCGCGTCGGCAGCACCTTCCGCACCTTCTTCAGGATTGCTGGAAACTCCTCCAGGCGTATCCCTTCGCGCACATCCACCACCAACGCAGCCCGCTCAATCTCCTTCGACTGCTGCACCAGGTCCGCAAACCGCGGCACCAGATCCAACGGAAGATTGTCCACCGAGTAGTACCCCAGATCCTCAAACGCCTTCAGTGCCGACAACTTGCCCGACCCCGACATCCCCGTCAGAATCACAAGCTCGCCCTGCTTCTCCGGCCCGGGTCCCTGCGCCGCTACCTTCTTTGTTCGCTTCACTGGCATGGAAGAAATCCTAGCACCCACTGTTTGGCTATGCCGCACCAAAGCTTCAAACTACCGCCAGCACTGAAGCTCCCCCAACCAGTGCCATGGCAAAAAGAAAAATGGGCAGGCATCTCGCCCGCCCATCCTCCCTAAGGAATCTCGATCAACTCCATCTTCCCATCTCGCGTCCGGTGCAGCACCATCGCCTTGCCCGTATGATCGCGAAACACAAACACATCCCGATCCCGAAACTCCGCTTCCTTTACCGCTTCGTCCAAAGACATCGGCCGCAACGCCACCGCATCCACTGACCGCACCACATGCGGCTCCAGTATCGGTGTCTGCGAAGGAAACGAGTGGACCAGCATCGGAACAGCCTTCCGTCCAACGCTGTTCTTCACCGCGGCCTTCACCGGCGTTACCTTCACCGGCTCCGGTTCGCTCACCCCATCTCCCAGACGACTCGCTGGCCCCTTGATCCCTACCTTCGGATGCCGCTTGATCGTCGTGGTCTTCTTCTTCTGCCGAATCGCCTGCTGCTCAATCTTCGCCAGCGCGTCATGCAGCGCAACCTGCATCTCTGTCCCCTCGCACAACGCCACCAGCTTGTAGTTTCGGGTCTTGATCGTGATCTCAGCGCTATGTCGATACTTCTCGGTCGCAAGAATCACATGCGCGCTCCCCGATTTGCCCACCACCTTCACCACTCGTTCCAGGCCCGCTTCAACCATTACCTTCAGCTTCTTGGTAATCGTCGTCTGTCTTCCGGTGTACTCCACATCCATCCGTCTCACCTCGTCTTTCGAAAACATCGCTGAGCGTCAGCGTACACGACGTTGGTGGGTTGATGGAATCTGCATATCTTCCCGATACTTCGCCACCGTCCTGCGAGTCACCTGGATCCCCTGCCGCTGCAGCTCCGCAGCCAGTTGATCATCCGTCAAAGGCTTGCGTTCATCCTCTTCTTCGATCAGCTTCTTCACCTTGCGCTTCAACAACACCAGCGGCAGATCGCCACCCTCCGGCCCGTTCACGCCTTCCGAGAAGAAGAATCGCAGCTCAAACACGCCCTGCGACGTATGCACATACTTGTTCGCCACCGCCCGGCTCACCGTCGAAGGATGCACCCCAATCTCCTCCGCGACTTCCTTGATCATCATCGGCTTCAATGCTTCCACGCCGTGCTCCAGAAACTCCTGCTGCCGCCGCACAATCACATCGCACGTCCGCACAATCGTGTTCTTCCGCTGCTCAATGTTGCGCAGCAACTGGATCGCAGACTTGTACCGCTCCTTCACGTAATCCTTGACTTCCTTCTCCGTCTGCTTCTCTCGCAACATCTTCCGGTAGCTCTGGTTCAATCGCAGCGTGGGCATGTCTTCTTCGTTCATCAACACGACGTACGCATCGTCGCGCTTCACAAACGCAACATCCGGCTCAATCAGCCGCGTAGCGCTCTCGTTGTAACGCTGGCCAGGCCGCGGATCCAGTGTGCGGATAAACTCTACCGCCGCCTGCACCTCCTCCGCCGTACGTCAACAGCTACGCGTCAACTCCCGCATGTCTTTCTTCTGCAGCAGTGACAAGCACTCGGAAACAACATGCTCCGCAATATCGAACACGTCACACGGTCCATCCTGGCGCTTGCCGTTGACCGAACGAGCCGCTGTCGCACCGCTCTTCTGCCGCCGTTGCAGCACCATCGCCGCCTCAGTGCGCTGCGCGCCAATCTGGATCAGCAGACACTCGCGTAAATCGCGCGCCCCCACGCCCACCGGGTCCAGATGATTGACCACCGTCCGCGCCTCCTGCACCGCCGACAGCGCCGCTTCCCGCGCAACATCGGCTCCAGCCGCCATATCCATCACGCCGCCATCCGGAGCAGACCCGTCCTCTGCCGCATCACGCGGCTCAGGCACCCGACCCTTGGTCCCACGCTCAAACGGAATCGGCTCATTGCGCGACGGCGTCAACAGCACCAGCAGCGCCTCGACCAACTCCTCGTCACTCGCCGTCAGGTAGCCATTCTCATTCAGATTTCCCACCACCAACTCAGCCGCAGTCCGCACCTCCGCAGTCAACGTCAACGAACCCAGTTGCCACATCAGGTGGTCGCTCAGCGTACTCGGCTGCGATAGAAAATGTTCAAACGACGGCTTGTCGTAGTCCTCGAAATTCGACGCCGTCTTGTACCCAGGATCAAGATAGTCCTGAAAGTAACTGCCAAAATCAATCTCGTCGAATGGGTCTTTCTCCACCCGATCATGTTCCGTAGCCACTTCCTCCGCCGACCGCTCCCGATCGCCTTCTATCCCCGAGCGTTCATCCAGCGAAACCGACGTCTCTTCCAACTCCTCCAACACAGGATTCTCCACCATCTCTGTGTTGATCATCTCTTTCAACTCAAGCTTGTTCAGAGCCAGCACGCTGACCATCTGCACCAGGCCAGGTGTCAGCACCTGCCGCTGTGAGACTTTCAAATTCAGCTTGGGTTGCAACAGCACGCTATAACTCTCCTGCACCTTGGTAAAAGTTCCCGTCCTGCCTGGCAACGGGTTATTTGGCGCTTGTCGTGCCTGCCAGTTGGGAAACGTACTTCCGTTTCAGCTTGGCCACAGTCTACACAACAAGTCGCTGCTTGGGTGTAAGTCTAACCCCGCCGTCCATAACCCGTTATGCACCGATAGCTTCCAGCCGTTACAACTGAAGTTGTACCGCCTTAGTCCATCGAAAACTTCTCGCCCAGATAGATCCGGCGCACCTCAGGATCATGTCCCAACTCCGCCGGAGTGCCCGCCCGAAAGATGCGGCCTTCATTGATAATGTAGGCCCGATCCGTCACCGACAACGTCTCGCGAACATTGTGATCGGTAATCAACACACCAATCCCACTCCGCTTCAGCGCAAAGATAATCTCCTGCAAATCCAGCACAGCAATCGGATCAATTCCAGAGAACGGTTCATCCAGCAAAATAAACGCTGGCTCGATCGCCAGGCATCGCGCAATCTCCACCCGCCTGCGCTCACCACCACTCAACGCATACCCGCGCGTCTTGCGTACGTGCCCCAGATTCAACTGCTCAATCAACTTCTCCGTTCGCGTCCTGCGACTCTCCCAGCTCAACTGCTGAACCTCCAGCACCGCCAGAATATTGTCCTCCACCGTCAACTTCCGAAACACCGAAGGCTCCTGCGGCAGATAGCTGATCCCATAATTCCGCGCCCGCAGATACATCGGCAATCGGCTGATGTCGTGGTCATCACACAACACCCGTCCCGCATCCGGTCGCACCAGCCCCACGATCATGTAAAAGCTCGTCGTCTTGCCTGCACCATTCGGCCCCAGCAGGCCCACCACTTCACCCTGCTCGATCTTCAGGCTTACACCCCGCACCACCTGGCGTCCACCGTAAGACTTCCCAATCTCTTCCGTCGACAAAGTCCTCATAGCTACTGTTTCACCCGTGTCTCTGTCCGCACCCGTTGCCCCGCGTCCTCGCCTGTACCATGCAGCACCATCACACTATTATCGCCTGCATGAAAGCGCAACGCCGCACCTGTGATGGTTCCCCGCACGGCATCCACCATCTTCGGCGGTGCGCCGCGCGTCCCCGTCATCACAAACATACCGTCCAACGCTGTATACACCACCTGCTCTCCCGTAACTCGGCGACCAGGCTGCGTCAGTTCCACTCCGCCATGTGCCTCCACCCGCTCAACACTACCCCCCATAAACGATGGCTGCCCCACCGTCTTACTACCCAGCGGATCCATCTGTACCGTGCCCACTCCACCCGCGGCGCGCAGATACACCGTCACCGACTGCCCACGCATCGCGCCATCCGCACTGTTCACCATCACTCCACCGGTAAAGTCCGCCTGCCGCGTCACGTCAGAGTAATTCAACTCCCGGCTGGCCACCCGCACCACCGAGGCCTTCTTCGTCTTGTCCCCGCCCCCACTCACAAACACCGCATGCACAGCCATCGCCGCACCCTGGCCTCCACCCCGAGCCAGCAGGTGCCTCGCCTGCTGTTCAAAGATCAATACCGGAGCCTCCACCTGCGACGCCCCCTGCCACAGCCGTGCCAACCTGCCATCTGCCCCATAGAACGTTGCCGTACCCGCACCATGCTTCATCTCGGCCCTGCTGGCCAACACATGCACAGGCTCCTCAACCGCAGGCTCAGCACCATTCGTCGATGCAGACTGCTCCGCAACATAGCTGGCCTTCACCGAACCCACCGCGACCGCATCCCCACTCTGCTGCTCCAACACCACCCGGTCCGCCCACACTACATTCCCGCCATCGGAGACCTGCACCGCTCCCGTCAGCGTCACCTCATCGCTCTGCTGCTCATACTCCGCACGATCCGCCACCGCTCGCTGCAGCCCCGGCCGCTGCTGCTCCACATGTTGCTGTCCCACGCGCTGCGATCCAGCCTTGGCCACCGGACGATTCGTAACCACCACATGCCCCGCCTGCACCGCCGTAGCAATCTCCGTCGAATGCTCCACCGCACTCTTGCCCCCTGTACCTTTTGTTCCAGCAGCGTGCAAACCACTCGTCACCACCGAACCCTGCCGAGTCCTGCTCACAAATCGCGCCTCCAGCGTATCCCCCACGCTGGTCTGCTCGGCCCCCGTCTCACTCACTCGAACCACCGTCGTATGCCCAGCCCCATGCACCGTCTGCAACTCCGAGCCGCCATCACCCACATGGAAAT
>DAICZO010000480.1 GCA_027311125.1 Acidobacteriaceae bacterium | reverse complement strand
CCTTCCCCAGAATCAGCGCCAGGCTCGTCGGCGAAACCGGAAACGTCTGCCCCGCCGCCTCCACCGTAAACGTCGCTCCCTTGCGCACCACCACCACGCGTCCCGCACTCAGCGCCCGTCCATACTGGTCCGGCAGAATCGGCACCAACACCTTATCCCGCAGCCGCTCCTCCTGCGGCTCCCAATCAATATCGAAGTACGATGCATACCGGCTCGCACTCCCGTTCTCCAACACATCCCACCAGTACTGGTTCTCCCGCCCCAGCGACATATGATTCGGCACAATATCCAGGATCTGCCCCATCCCCAACTCCCGCAGCCGCTCGCAAAAACGTGCATGGCCCGCTGCGCCACCCAACTCTTCATTCACCTTCTGGTGGTCCACCACATCGTACCCATGCGTACTCCCCGGTGCTGCCTGTAGATACGGAGAGCAGTACACATGCGAGATCCCCAACGCATGCAGATACTCCGCCACACGCGCCGCCTCATCAAAATCAAATCCCGAATGTAGCTGAAAACGATACGTGGATTGTGGAACGATCTTCACGATAAACACACCCGTTTCATGCGGCTCAAACGCAGCAGTGTTTCAACCAGTTAGTAACGATAACTCGCGTCCTATAAGCCGTTAGAGCCTCCCCGCCTACCGATGGGTTGCACCGCCTCTCACCCCACTCGCAACAAAGCACTTACCCCGCCCTCGCCCACACCGATCCACAGAAAATCTCCACCCTCCGGCAAACGCACCACCACCACCGCGCATCCAAGAAAGTTGTTCCACTGGTAGTGCTACATCGTTACTTCAATGCACCCCCGCATCAGCCAGACCCATCGGCGAACGAAAGCGAGTGACGTGTGAAGAAAGTCGGCAGCGCCTCCGATCCTCTCTGGTACAAAGACGCCATCATCTACGAGTTGCACGTCCGCGCCTTCCAGGACTCCAACGGCGACGGCATCGGCGACTTCCCCGGCCTCATCTCCCGCCTCGACTACCTCCAGGACCTCGGCGTCACCTGCCTCTGGCTCCTCCCCTTCTTCCCCTCTCCCCTCCGCGACGACGGCTACGACATCGCCAACTACGTCGACGTCAACCCCAGCTACGGCACCCTCGACGACTTCAAGCAGTTCCTCGCCGAAGCCCATCGCCGCAACATGCAGGTCATCATCGAGCTGGTCATCAACCACACCTCCGACCAGCATCCCTGGTTCCAGGCCGCTCGCCACGCACCACCCGGCTCCCCCGAGCGCGAGATGTACGTCTGGTCCCCCACCAACCAGCGCTACAAAGATGTCCCCATCATCTTCAAAGACACCGAGACCTCCAACTGGACCTGGGACGACACCGCCCAGGCCTTCTACTGGCACCGCTTCTTCTCCCACCAGCCCGACCTCAACTTCGACAACCCCGCCGTCCTCGAAGAAGTCCTCAAGGCCATGCGCTTCTGGCTCGATCTGGGCGTCGACGGCATGCGCATGGACGCCATCCCCTACCTCTACGAGCGCGACGGCACCCGCTGTGAAAGCCTCCCCGAAACCCACGCCGCCATCAAGAAAATCCGCGCCGCCATCGACGAGGGCTACACCAACCGCTTCATCCTCGCCGAAGCCAACCAGTGGCCCACCGACGTCCGACCCTACTTCGGCGACGGCGACGAGTGCCACATGGCCTTCCACTTCCCCCTCATGCCCCGCATCT
>DAICZO010000474.1 GCA_027311125.1 Acidobacteriaceae bacterium | reverse complement strand
ATTTCCGTTAGTCTAAAGGGACGATGGCTTTGACTGAGACGAACTATCCGATTGATTTGAGCGATGTGCAGGCGGCGCGGGAACGTTTGCGTGGGGCGATCTATTACTCACCGTGTCCGCACTCGCAGATGCTTTCGGGGCTGACGGGGCAGCAGGTTTATTTGAAGCTGGAAAACCTGCAGATGACGGGAAGCTTCAAGGAGCGGGGCGCACTGAACCGGATTGCGATGCTGACGGCGGAGCAGGCGGCGATGTGGGTGGTGGCGGCGAGCGCTGGCAACCATGCGCAGGGGGTGGCGTACCATGCGACGGCTCGTGGGATTAAGGCGTTGATCGTGATGCCGCTGGCTACTCCGCTGGTGAAGGTGACGGCGACGCGTGGGTTTGGCGCGGAGGTGGTGCTGCATGGGGCGAACTACGACGAGGCGTATGCGGAGGCGATGCGACTGTGCGACGCGGCGGGGATGACGTTTATCCATCCGTTTGACGATGCGGCGGTGATGGCGGGGCAGGGGACGATTGGGCTGGAGCTGCTGGAGCAGATACCGGAGCTGGAGGCGGTGGTGGTGCCGATCGGTGGAGGCGGGTTGATTGGCGGGATTGCGTGCGCGATCAAGGAGTCGAAGCCGTGGGTGAAGGTGGTGGGGGTGCAGACGTCGCGGCTGCCTTCGATGGTGGCGGCGGTGGAGGCGCATGGGCCGGTGACGATCGATCCGGCGACGACGATTGCGGATGGTATCGCGGTGCGGCGGGCGGGATCGGTGACGTATCCGATGGTGGAGCGGTATGTCGATGAGATTGTGACAGTGGATGAGGATGAGATTGCATCGGCGATCCTGATGCTGCTGGAGCGGGAGAAGACGCTGGCGGAGGGTGCGGGTGCGACGGCGCTGGCGGCGTTGCTGCAACAGAAGACGACGGTGATTCCGAAGGGCGCGCATACGGCGGTGCTGGTGTGCGGCGGCAATATTGATGTGACCTTGTTGAGCCGGATTATCGAACGCGGCTTGGTGCAGGATGGCAGGATGATCCGTTTGCGGATCCATCTGCTGGACAAGCCGGGCGCGCTGGCGGATTTGACACAGCTGATTGCGCGGCATCGGGCGAACATTGTGGATACCCTGCATAACCGGGCGTACTACGGGGTGAACCTGGGGGATACGGTGATCGACATTACGATGGAGACGCGCGGGCGGGAGCAGGTGGAAGAGCTGCTGGTGGCGTTGTCGGCGGAGGGGTACAAACACTCGCGGGTGGTGTAGGTGGGGTATCGCGGGAAGGACGCAGTTCGTAGGCGGGATGAACCCCGGGGTCTCATGATCGAGACCCGGGGGGGCGAGGTTGTGGTGGTGGGTCAGGCGCGGGTGAAGTGGGTTTGCTGTTTCTCCTGGTGGCGTTCGAGGGCTAGTTGGATGAGCCGGTCGATGAGCTGTTTGTAGGACAGGCCGGTAGCTTTCCAGAGCTTGGGGTACATGGAGATGCTGGTGAAGCCGGGCATGGTGTTGATCTCGTTGAGGAAGATGGCGGCTTTTTGAGCGGGTTGGCCTTTGGCTGCGCGGCGGGCGGGCTGCATGAGGAAGTCGACGCGGGCAAGGCCGGAGCAGTCGCAGGCGCGGAAGGCTGCGATGGCCATGGCGCGGATCTGTTTGGACTGGGCGGCGGTGAGCGGTGCGGGGATGATGGGGATCGATTCGTCGGAGTGGTATTTGGCGTCGTAGTCGTAGAACTCGGCGCCGGGGACGATCTCTCCGACGACGGAGGCTTCGGGTTTGTCGTTGCCGAGGACGGCGACTTCGAGTTCGCGGGGTTTGACACCGGGGCCTCCGACGCCTTGCTCGATGACGAGTTTGCGGTCGAAAGAGGCGGCGAGGTCCATGGCAGGAGCGAGTTCAGTGCGGTCGTGGACCTTGGAGATGCCTACAGAGGAGCCGAGGTTGGCAGGCTTGACGAAGAGGGGATAAGGGAGGGATTTCTCGATGAGGGCAGTGTAGCGGGCAGGCTGATCGCGCCACTGGGAACGGGTAAGGGCAAGGTAGGGGGTCTGGGGCAGGTTGGCGGCGCTGAAGAGCTTCTTCATGACGTCCTTGTCCATGCCGGCAGCGGAGCCGAGGACGCCGGAGCCGACGTAGGCGATGTCGGCGAGTTCAAGCAGGCCCTGGATGGTTCCGTCTTCGCCGAAGGTTCCGTGGAGGACGGGGAAGATGACGTCGAGAGATTGGGAGAGCTGGGTGGATTGGTGGACGAGATCGGCGCTGGCGGCGATTTGGAGGGGCTCGGCGGTGGTGGTGCCGGCGAGCAGGGTCTGGGCAGCGGCGGGAGGGAGCCAGTGGCCGGATTTGGTGATGCCGATGGGGACGACGTCGTATTTTTTCTTGTCGATGGACTTGAGGATGGAGGCGGCGGAGAGGAGGGAGACTTCGTGCTCGCCGGAGCGGCCGCCGAAGAGAATGCCGATGCGTAGTTTTTTCTTCATGTCTGAGGTCCTGAACTGAGGGCTGTAGTTAGTGTCGTTCAGGTGGCTGTGGTTTGCGGGGTGGGAGATGGAAAGGAACCAGCGGGGGTACGGCGTTGAGG
>DAICZO010000473.1 GCA_027311125.1 Acidobacteriaceae bacterium | reverse complement strand
GCACCCTCAACCGCAACGGTTGACGGAACTCGCGGCACGAGAAATCGATCTCCATCCTCCAGCGCTATATCTGGAAGTGCATTTGTTCCCCGGCTGTCCACTGGAAGGTTCAAGACGATTCGCCCTGTTGCCTGTACCTGCCGCAGACGCGTAACCAACTGCTGAGCCTGCTGTTGCGCCGCCGTCGCTGCAGCCGAATCCTGCGTACTCACCGAACTTCCTGCCGCATTCAGCAACGAACTGCTCGCCTGCTGCTCCAACTGGTTCGCATAATCCTTCAGGCGCTGCTGCTGCGCACGCCGTGTCGACTCACGCGTAAAGTCGGAGCCATACAAGTACGCATCAGCAGTCAAGCCGCCAGCCCTCTCCACCAATTGCCGCAGCGTCTCCCCTGGCCGAACCGTATACACACCAGCCGAGACAAACTCTCCCTCCAATCGCACATAGCGAGTCTGCTGAGACTGTGGCACCAGCAGGTCTGCCTTCGAGAAGATCGTCACTACGTCTTCCGGCTGTAACTCGTAATTCTGCGAGTTATCACCGTTCAATACGACTGCACCTAAATTGAATGGAAGTAACGATGTAGTTAGATCCTTCTTGTCCTGTCGATCTATAACCGCATAACTCCAATTAATATCCGGCCCGCTTGAAACCACATAAGTCTTCGCCGCAAATAAGGTCGATGCAGAGCCCGATTCTGCTCTTGCCGTGGAGCCATTGCCAGCCGCCGCATTATTTGTATCTAACTGCGCAGTGCTGTCCAACGGTGTTTGGAATGGAATCCCATCCACTGACATCGCGCTCGATTCGGCTGCGGCTTGAGCCCCTACGGAATCAGCCGTCGTTCCTGCACGAGAAGTCGCTTGTAATGCCTGGTCGCCATGCAACTGGGTCCCGCTGCTGCGCGCTGTCCCATTCTCCGCCGCTACTGGCTGCTGCGCGGAACGCGTCGCCTCTGGCAATGGAACATAGTTCAGTGTCGTCTGACCCAGCTTTGCACGTCGCTGCCAATAATCACGGGTAATCAAGGCATCCCGCGATGGAATCAAGTCCCGGACGCGCATACCTGGATGCCAGGTATAGCGGCCAGGATTCGCCACATTCCCACGCAACGTCACAGCATTTTGAAACTGATCCAGAATCGTCGGGAACTCCAGAATATCGCCATCTCGCAGGACCGTCGCTTTACCCGTATCGCTCCAGACAAACTCCAACACGCTCCGTGATGTGCGATCGGAGATACGTTCAATGCGCAACTGCTGGGTCAGCGCCACATTAGTCAGACCGCCAGCCAACTGCACCGCATCGGCAACGGTCGCACCTGCATTCAACTCATAGATCGCCGGCGTATTCACACTTCCTGCCACTGCCACTTGCTCGCCAACCTCGGGAATATAAATCACATCTCCAGGTAGCAAAGCCACGTCTTTGGATTTATCCCCGCGCAGCAACAAATCATAAAGGTCTAATTCAGTTACAACCTTATCAGCACGCTTCAATTGGATATGTCGCATACTACCCTGCGGAGTAGGTCCACCAGTAACAAACAATGCATTCACCAGCGTACTCAGCGAACTCACCGTGTAGCTGCCAGGACGCCGCGCCTGACCCACTACGAAAATCTGAATCGAGCGCAACTGCCCCATATTCACATTCAGATCGAAGTTGCGAAATACACGGCCCATCTGAGACTTCACAAACCCTTGCACATCGGAAAACGGCAGCCCCGCCACATGCACCGGTCCTACTTGTGGTATGTAGACATTTCCCGTTCGGTCGACGGTAAAGTGCCCGTTCAGCGTTACTTGTCCCCACGCCTGAACGAGCAACTCATCACCAGGACCAATCACGTAGTCCGGCGTCACTGGAACCCGGTCCACCGGCGCAAAGGTCGTGGGGGCATTGGTAAACAAACTTGATCCATAGATCGTCAGCGAATGCCCCACAGTATCACGCACTACTCGCTGAAACTCAGTCGGAGGATACACTTGTTGCGCTAGCACACTCCGATTAGCTTGTTGCGAGAAACTACCATTGAC
>DAICZO010000470.1 GCA_027311125.1 Acidobacteriaceae bacterium | reverse complement strand
GCCCCGGGATACTCGAAAATGCGCCAGCACGCGGATGCGCGTTCGGCGACTACGACAACGATGGCGATATCGATGTCGTAGTGAACTGCATCAACTCGACACCACAACTACTCCGGTGCGACTCCGCGCTCAAACGCAACTGGATCAAGATCAAGCTCGTAGGTACGCGATCCAACCGGTCAGGAATCGGTAGCCGCGTCATCGTCACGACCAAAACTAACCCCAACGCAACCAAGCCGCTACAGCAGACGGATGAGTTACGCAGCGGTGGCAGCTACTTTTCCCAGAACGATATGCGAATGCACTTCGGACTGGACCAGGCCACCAAGGTAGATAAGGTGGAGATCCGCTGGCTAAGCGGGCAGATCGACCATATCAAGGATCTCGAGATCAACCAACTGTATGTAATTCAGGAGGGCGGCAAGATCCTACAATCCGGACCGCTGAAGCCCGCGAAAGCAAAGGTCTAAATGATGCTGCGAATGTGCCTGATCTGCGCTTGGTTTGCGATACTGGCACCACTGGCCCAGGCCCAACAGATCTGCCCATGGCTCACCCAAGGCACGGCGGCAAAGCTGATGGGCGGCCCTGTCACAGCAGACGTTCAGGCAACAACAGCCAGCGAAGGGGTGTGCGTCTTCACCCGCAGTACGACCGGCGATTCGGTAGTGTTGCGTATTGTCATAGGACCAGCGCTGTCCGCTGTCTGTCTCGACGGGGACCATCTCCGCGGCGTTGGGGATCAGGCAATCCACTGCGCAACCGACAAGCCCAACGAACATCGCGAGGCGATCCAGGGCAACGTTCGTGCGACCCAGTTTGCCCTCACCCTGACCGCACGAGGGCCTAGTGTCTCACCACTCCCAAAAAACACCCAGCGCAGCGCGACCGAACAGCTTGCAGAAGAAGTAGCAGGCAGCTTGTTTTAGAGCGTCTTGCCCATCACAAGCCTCTGTGGGATTGCAAATCTCAACGAGGCCATCGCATCAAGCATCTATCCCTATCGAGCGGTCAACCAACAACTCAGTACGGAGCCCGCGAAATTGGCTTTAACCACCAACAGCATCAACCTGCCCGACAATAGTCGTCAGGCAAATTGATGCTGCATGGAAAGAACTTAGCTTGGAACGCAACCTTACGGCTGCGTCACCCGCACCGCAACGCCAATGCCTTGCAAACTGATCGTCGTCGAAACCGCATCAAGATCGGTGCGAATCACAGTCATCACGCTGTTCCTGTTCGGAGCCACGGTATCCGCTGAGATCACGTACACCTTGCCAGTTGGCGTTCCCTGCGTCGCCGCAATGTAAATCGGGCGGCCAACCACTGGAATCGTAGCTGTCACTGTATTCGTCGTCAGATTCACCACCGATACCGTGCTGTCGGCATAGTTCGCAACATAGGCGCGCGTGCCGTCCTGCAACACCGCAACCATGATAGGACTACGGCCCACTGGAACCGTCGCCACAACCTGCCCAAAGCCAACCGCATCCACCGGATTCGTCTGGTTACAATTCGGATTGGAAGGCGCAGTCGCGACCGAGCACAACGGAATGTTGATGATGCTCACCGAACCCGCCGTCGTACCGTCGCCAGCATTGGCCACCACCAACTCCGACTTGAAAGGTACAAGATCAGCCCAGATCGGTGCCGTGCCCACAGGAATCGTGCTCAGAGGCGTATCCAACTGATTCGTCTGTGAGTTGATCACGCTGATCGTGCCGTCCGTCTTGTTCATGATGAAGGCACGCTTGCCATCCTGTGTCATCACGCCATAGATCGGTCCACGCCCCACCGGCAGCGTCGTGGAAATCGTATTATTGCTCGTCTCGATCGCGGCCACTTGGCCGTTGCTACCAGGCGTTCCCTGGCTGATCGCATACGACCGTGGTCCACCGCTCACGCCCACCACATACACGGCGTTCGGCCCAACCGGCAGTTCCTGCTGCAGCGTCGGCGGAGTACCCTGTAGCTCTGCAATCGCGTTCCGGCCCGGCTCTGCAATGTAGGTGTACGCACCTGCCGGATAAATACTGGCCGGCGCCGCGCCAGCCAGCAACGTGGTCTGCAACACGTTGTTCGTCTGCAGCGAAGGAGAGATATCAAACGACGTAACCGTCGAATCGCCGTTCAACGTGTAGCCAGTATTCCCGCCGCTGTTCAGCGCAAGATAGTACGGGTTCACGCCGACATTCGCAGTCACCAGCACCGTATCGCCAGAGAAGTCCACGAACGTCACAATCCCAGGAACCGTCGGATCAGGAGAACTGGAGATCGCCACCGCATACTTCTGCGGCTGCGCGGCAGGCCCTACCGGGTTAATCGCTGCCACCACCGGACGATACGTATCGCCACAACCCGTCATCGAGAGTCCTGCCAACAGGCTGGCCCCCGCAAACACAAACCTGGCACCTGACCGCAGGAATTGCCGAGCCGACTGCGACCGAGTTGCTGCTGCTTCCATTGCTTCGATTCTTGCTAAGTGCAAAACTGCTCCCACTGTGCTGCTGGTCTTGGCTATGCTCAAGTTAGATTGTAAATCACCATTGGGAACCAGACAGGCTGATGCACAAGGAAAT
>DAICZO010000467.1 GCA_027311125.1 Acidobacteriaceae bacterium | reverse complement strand
CGCTCGCTTTCGGCACCCGCCGCAAATCAGCATGAAACACCGCCAACAAGCAGTGAATCAGCCTCCAGAGAGAGGGTGCGAACGGCCCACAATACGGAGAGGTGGCAGAGCCCGGTTGAATGCACCTGACTCGAAATCAGACATAGGCGCAAGTCTATCGGGGGTTCGAATCCCCCCCTCTCCGCCATTACCCCATTCAGAGAAGTTCAGAGACATTCAAGATGACCACCAAACCCCAACAAACGTTGGGGTTTTCTGTCTCTGCTGTCCAGTGAGGTTCAGTGGAAGCCACGATCTGGTGACGGTACATCTGCGGGTACTGGAGTGCCCGGCTTGAAATGTGCCAGTGGATAAGAGACAACTGGACAAGGAGAGCATATGGGACGAGGCAAGAAGTACCAGCCTGAGCAGGTGGTGAATCTGTTGCGACAGATCGAAGTAGCAATAGCGAACGGCAAGACGACAGCGCAGGCATCGAAGGAAGCAGGGATCGTAGAGCAGACGTACTTCCGTTGGCGCAAGGAGTACGGCGGGTTGCAGGTGGACCAGGCGAAGCGGCTGAAGGAACTGGAGCAGGAGAACTCCAAGTTGAAGCGTCTGGTTGCGAACCTGAGCCTGGATAATCTTGTGTTGAAGGACTTCGCCTCGGGAAACTTCTAAGCCCTGAGCGACGACGCATCGCAGCAGACCATGCACAGCAGAGGCATGGGATGACGGAGCGCAGGGCATGCCGGCTGGCCAACCAGCCGCGCGGGACGCAGCGCTATCGGGCGATACGGCGTGAAGACGAAGATGCACTCACGCAGGCGACCATCTTGCTTGCCAGCCAGTACGGTCGCTATGGGTATCGTCGGATCACGGCGCTGCTCAAGCGAGCCGGCTGGCGGGTGGGCAAGGATCGCGTGGAGCGTATCTGGCGTCGCGAGGGGCTGAAGGTACCACAGAAGCAGAAGCCACGAGGACGCCTGTGGCTCAACGATGGCTCGTGCGTGCGGCTCAGGCCAGAGCGACGGAACCATGTGTGGAGCTACGACTTCGTCAGTGCACGGACGCATGATGGGCGCAGTGTGCGCCTGCTCAACCTGATCGACGAACATACTCGCGAGTGCCTGCTGGTGCGGGCGGAACGCCGTTGGTCCAGCGCCAGGGTCATCTCTGCGCTGGCCGATGTCATGGTGATGAAAGGCGTGCCGGAGCATCTTCGATCCGACAATGGCCCGGAGTTCGTCGCGAAGGATCTACGAAAGTGGCTGGCCAAAACAGGAGCAAAGACGTTGTACATCGAACCCGGTTCGCCGTGGGAGAACGGCTACTGCGAAAGCTTCAACTCTAAGCTGAGGGACGAGTTCCTCAACGGTGAGATCTTCTACTCGATGAAAGAACTGCGCGTGCTGGCCGAACGCTGGCGCGTCCACTACAACACCGTCAGACCTCACTCCTCGCTGGGCTATCGGCCACCAGCACCAGAGGCGTGGCTGACAAACGACATGGGGCATGGAGAAGTGGAAACCGCTACGCGCTTACCACTTCTCCACACCCCCGACGGCGGCTACTTGAACTCAGAAATAGCTGCGTTACACTAACTCATCCAACGGCACAAAAGATCGGGCACTCCACTGGGCGCGTGTGCCGCGCGACCGGGAGGCGATGCACTTCCTTAT
>DAICZO010000466.1 GCA_027311125.1 Acidobacteriaceae bacterium | reverse complement strand
CTCCGAGCGGGTGACGGTTCGGATTGGCGGGCTGCCAGTGTTCGAGGGCGGGATGCGGGCGAAGTACTTTGACGAGGCGGCGACCCACGCGGTGATGCTGGAGCGGGAGTACGTAATTGCAATCGACCTGGGCATGGGGACGGCGGAGAGCCACTTTGTGACGTGCGATCTGACGGAGGAGTATGTGCGGATCAACGCGGACTACTCGACGTAGGGGTGGGAGCAAAAGATGCGTGGAGGCGGGTTTTTAGGTGGGGAGATGACGTTTACCGCGAAGGCGATTATCTTTAGAGACGACATCAAGGACGAGGAAATTGGTTCGGGCGATGTGATGGTCGCGCGGATGGAGATATAAGGGACGCTTATGACTACGAAACTGGAAACAGCGGCAGGACAGGATTTTCTGGAAGAAGTATCCGAGTGGATTGAAGCGTTTGACGATGTGGTGGCGTCGGACTGGGAGCATGGGGCTGAGTTGCTAGGGGCACTGCGGCAGCGAGCGCGTGAGGCAGGGGTGCCGACGCCGAGCGAGGTAACGACACCGTACCAGAACACGATTCCAAAGCATGATGAGGTGGCGTATCCGGGGGATCGTAACCTGGAGCGGCGAGTGGAGGCGCTGATCCGCTGGAATGCGATGGCGATGGTGCATGGCCAGAACAAGAAAGACGCCGGAATTGGTGGACATATTTCGACGTACTCTTCGTTGGCGACGCTGCTGGAGGTGGGGTTCAACCACTTCTTCCGGGCGAAGTACGGAGAGGAGCCGGGTGATTTTATTTACTTCCAGGGACATGCTTCGCCGGGTGTGTATGCGCGGGCTTATCTGGAGGGTCGTTTCGATGACGACCGGCTGAAGAACTTCCGGCATGAACTGCGGGAGACACCGGGATTGAGCTCGTATCCGCATCCTTGGCTGATGCCGGATTTCTGGAATTTCCCGACGGTGTCGATGGGGATTGGGCCGCTGAATGCGATCTACCAGGCGCGGTTTATGCGGTATCTGGAGCACCGTGGACTGATTCCGGTGACGGAGCGCAAGGTGTGGGCGTTTATTGGCGACGGCGAGACGGACGAGGTGGACACGCTGGGCGCGATCTCCCTGGGTGCGCGGGAGAAGCTGGATAATTTGATTTTTGTGGTGAATTGCAATCTGCAGCGGCTGGATGGGCCGGTGCGGGGAAACAAGCGGATTATCGACGAGCTGGAGGGTGTGTTCCGGGGCGCTGGCTGGAATGTGATCAAGGTGATCTGGGGCTCGGACTGGGATGCGCTGTTTGAGCGAGACCATACGGGGCTGTTGCTGCGGCTGATGGAAGAGTGTGTGGATGGCGACTTCCAGACGTTCAAGGCGAAGGATGGCGCGTATCTGCGGCAGCACTTTTTTGGGAAGTATCCGGAGTTGCTGGAGTTGGTGAAGGACATGACGGACGACCAACTGGCGCATCTGCACCGGGGCGGCCATGATCCGGCGAAGGTGTACAACGCGTACAAGCGGGCAATGGAGCATAAGGGCGGGCCTACGGTGATTCTGGCGAAGACCGTGAAGGGCTACGGACTGGGCACGGCGCAGGCGCGGAATGCGACCCACTCGGAGAAGAAGCTGACGGATGAAGGGCTGCTGGATTTTGTGAAGCGGTTCGAGATTCCGGTGCCGGACCAGGCGGCGAAGGATGGTGTGCCGTATCGTCCGGCGCAGGACTCGCCGGAGATTTTGTACATGCAGGAGCGGCGGCGGGAGCTGGGCGGGTATATGCCGAAGCGGCAGGTGCCTGAGCCGAGCGTGGTTGCTCCGGAGCTGAGTGCGTTTGCGGAGTGGACGGCTGGCTCGAATGGGCGGTCGGTGTCGACGACGTTGGGATTTGTGAGCATACTGCGGCATCTGCTGAAGGACCCGAAGATCGGCAAGCTGATTGTGCCGATTGTGCCAGATGAAGGACGCACGTTCGGGATGGAGTCTGCGATACGGCAGGTGGGGATTTACGCTCCGGAGGGCCAGCGGTATACGCCGCACGATGCAGACATGCTGCTGTACTATCGCGAGGCGAAGGACGGGCAGATACTGGAAGAAGGCATTACCGAGGCTGGCTCGATGGCTTCGTTTACGGCGGCGGGTACGGCGTATTCGACGTACAAGGTTCCGGCGATTCCCTTCTATATGTACTACTCGATGTTCGGGTTCCAGCGGATTGGGGACATGGCGTGGGCGTTTGCGGACTCGCGCGGCAAGGGCTTCCTGATGGGTGGCACGGCTGGGCGGACGACGATGCTGGGCGAAGGACTGCAGCACCAGGATGGGCACAGCATTGTGCTTTCGAGCACGGTGCCAACCTGTGTGACGTACGATCCGGCGTTTGTGTATGAGCTGGCTGTGGTGGTGCAGGATGGAATCCGGCGGATGTATGAGAAGGGCGAAGACCTCTTCTACTACATCACGATGTACAACGAAGACTATGCGATGCCCGCTATGCCGGAGGGTTGTGCCGAGGGGATTCTGCGGGGTATTTACAAGCTGAAGCCTGCGGCTGGCGGCGAGGCAGTGGCACAGTTGTTTGGGAGTGGTCCGATTCTGAACGAGGTGCTGCGCGCGCAGACGATGCTGGCAGAGAAGTACGGCGTGCACACGGATGTGTGGAGCGTGACGAGCTACACGGAGCTGCGGCGGGATGCGCTGGCGGTCGAGCGCTGGAACCGGCTGCATCCGGCGGAGAAGGAGCGGCTGAATTATCTGCAGACGGCGCTGGAAGGGACGCAGGGGCCGATTATTGCGGCGAGCGACTATATGAAGGTGCTGCCGGATTCTTTGGCTCCGTGGTTGAATGCCGGGTCGACGGCTCGGCTGGTAACGCTGGGTACGGATGGGTTCGGACGCAGCGACAATCGCGAGCATCTGCGGAAGCACTTTGAGGTGAACGCGGAGTCGATTGTGGGTGCGACCTTGTCGAAGCTGGCTCGGGAGGGCAAGTTCAAGCCGAAGGCAGCGCAGAAGGCGTTGGCGGAGCTGGGACTGAATGTGGATGGAGTTGATCCGGCGCCGGCGTAGGCGAGGCGTGCTCCGGTTTGTGAG